>JAUYMC010000088.1 GCA_030699545.1 Gemmatimonadales bacterium
GCCGGCACCCTCATCGGACCGGCGGGCGTGACGTGGCGGGAGGCATCCGGAACGCCCCGCGGGCTGGTGCTCGGAGGCGTCGATTTGGCGACGGAGGTGCGCCGAGCCTGCGTCTGGGGTTTCTGATCGGGAGCCCGACTATTAGAGTGGTATGGCCGCTGCCCCCCCACCCCCGGGAGATCTGCCATGCGCGCGTCGTTGACCGTCGTGTTGCTCGGGATCGCTCCTCTGTCGCTCGCCGCACAGCGCACGCATCAGTTCGAAATCAATGCGTTCGGCTCATTCACGCGCTACGACCAGGTCTTCACTCTCGACAATCAGTTCGGGGGCGGCGGACGGCTGGGCTATTTCTTCAGCCCGGTCGTCAGCGTCGAACTCGACATCGGTTATCAGCAGCCGACCATCAAGTCGGGAGGGGCAGGCGCCACCCCGGCCGTCTCGCTCGGCGGGGCCAGCCTCGTCCTGAACTTCGGCGGCGAGCGCAACCTCTTCTATCTCCTCGGCGGGTATTCGCGTTGGGCCTGGGGCGACCACGCCGACTACAGTTTCACCGATAACGGCATCCACGGCGCCATCGGCGACCGGATCTTCTTCAGCGACCGGGTCGCCTTACGCCTCGAAGCCCGCGGAGTCTATGCGCCGTCAACGGGAATCGCCGGGGGCGATTGGGCCGGGCACGTCGTCGGATCGGTGGGCCTCTCCATCTTCACCGGCCCGGGGAGCTTCCGTGACCAGGATGTGGACGGCGTCGCGGACCGCCGCGACACCTGCCCGAACACGCCCTCCGGCGCGGTGGTAGACCCGCAGGGCTGTCCCAGCGATGCCGACCGCGACCAGGTTTTCAACGGACTCGACGCCTGCCCGAATACGGTGGAGGGGGCCGAGGTCGACGCGCGCGGCTGTCCCAAGGACTCCGACGGCGATGGCGTTTACGACGGCATCGACCAGTGCGCCAACAGCCCCGCCGGCGCCCGTGCCGACGCGCGCGGCTGCACCACCGATTCGGATACCGACGGCGTTCCCGACGGTCCCGACCAGTGCCCCAATACACCGGCCGGCGCGACGGTCGATGCGACCGGATGTCCCACTGACGCCGACGGCGACGGCGTGTTCGACGGGCTCGATAAGTGTCCCAACACTGCGGCGGGGATGGAAGTCGACACCGCCGGGTGCCAGCGCGCCTCCGACGCCGATGGCGACGGGGTGGACGACACGCGCGACCGCTGTCCCGGCACGGCCGCGGGCACCCGCGTGGATGCCGCCGGCTGTCCGATTCTGTTCACGCCGGAGCGGACGCCGGTGGTGCTGCGCGGCGTCACGTTCGAGACCGGCCGCTCGGCGCTGCGCTCGGATTCCTACACGGTGCTGGATATCGTGGCGCAGTCGCTGCTCGCGAACCCCGACATCCGCATCGAGATCGCGGGACACACCGACATCACGGGCTCCATGGCAACCAACATGCGGCTGTCGCAGGCGCGGGCCGACGCCGTACGCACGTATCTCGCCAGCAAGGGCGTCGCGCCGGATCGGATGGTGGCCCGCGGCTACGGACCGTCCGAGCCGGTCGCTCCCAACACTACCGCGGCGGGGCGGGCGCAAAACCGCCGCGTCGAGCTGAGGCAGACATCATGAGGGTATTCGCGGCATTCGCGCTCGCGCTGATCCTTGGCTCCGCCCCCGCCCCCCTCGCGGCGCAGTTCGAGCGCCGCTACGAAGTGGGCCTGTTCGGCGCGATGACGAAGTACGACAAGACCTTCGGGCTCGACGACAAGATCGGCGGGGGCGTGCGGTTCGCGTACGCGCTCAGCTCGGCGGTCAGTCTCGAGATCGAAGCGCTGTTTCAGCCGCCGCATACGATCGCGCCGTCCACGCAGATCGAGCCGATCATCGGCGGCGGCAGCCTCATCGTGAATGCGCTCAACGCCGATCGCATGGCCTTCTACGTGCTGGGCGGCTACTCCCGGCTCGATTTCGGGGGCACGAATCCGTACCGGTTCACCGACGGGGCGGCGCACGGCGGCGCCGGCGTGCGGTTCTTCTTCAGCGACAACGTGGCGCTGCGCATCGAGGCGCGGGGCCTCTACACCCCCGAAACAGACGGCGCATTTGGACAGAAGAACGCGACGCACCTGCTCGGATCGATCGGTCTCGCCATGTTCCAGGCGGATGCCGCGCCGGCGGCCGATGCCGACCGCGACCGGGTGGGCGACCGCCGCGACACGTGCCCCGATACGCCGCTGGGCGCCAGCGTCGACAAGCAGGGATGTCCCAGCGACGCCGACACCGACGGCGTCTTCAACGGCATCGACGGCTGCCCCGACACCCCGTCGGGCGCCACGGTCGACGCGACCGGCTGTCCGCACGATCAGGACGGCGACCGCGTGCTCGACGGGCTCGATCAGTGCCCCAACACCCCCGCCGGGATCAGCGTGGATGCACAGGGCTGCCCGCCCGACGAGGATGGCGACACGGTGTACGACGGCGTCGACCGTTGTCCCGGCACTCCGCGCGGCGCAACGGTCGATACGGCCGGCTGCCCGATCGACTCCGACCAGGATGCCGTCTGGGACGGGCTCGACCAGTGCCCGGCCACCCCGGTCGGCGCCGTCGTCGACGTGACCGGCTGTCCGTCGGATGCCGATCTCGATGGCGTGTTCGACGGCATCGACCGCTGCCCCAACACCGCGCCGGGAACGCCGGTGGATGCCAGCGGCTGTCCGGCCGATAGCGACCGCGACGGCGTACCCGATCCCCTGGATCGCTGTCCGAATACGCCGCCGGGAACGGCCGTGGACGCGAACGGCTGTCCCAGCGCCCGCGACACCGACCGTGACGGCGTGATCGACCCGCAGGATCGCTGCCCCGGCACGCCGCTCGGCTCGCGCGTGGATCAGTTCGGCTGCCTCATTCTCTTTGAGGAGCGCGTTCAGGCGGCGGGTGACACCACGCCCGCTCCCGCGCGACCGACGCTGATTCTGAGCGGCGTGAACTTCCAATCGGGCCGGTCGGTGCTGACGACGGCCTCGTACCGGGTGCTCGAGCAGGTGGCCGCATCGCTCCTCGCGAATCCGGAGATCCGCATCGAGATCGCCGGTTACACCGATTCGACCGGCTCGGCGGCGATGAACCTCCGGTTGTCGAACGCGCGGGCGCTGGCCGTGCGCGCCTATCTCGCGCGACGCGGTGTCAGTCCCACGCGGATGGAAGCGAGGGGATACGGCGCGTCGGGATACATCGCGCCGAACGCGACGCTGGAGGGACGCGCCATGAACCGGCGCGTCGAGCTGCACAAACTGCCCTAACCAAACCAAGCAGGGCTGAGCCCCGGTCGCGCGAAGCGGCCGGGGCTCGTAGTTTTCTGGCCCCACACCCAACCCGAGCTGCGCATGGGCCGTCCGCTGCTGGCATTCATGCTTCTGTCCGTTGGTCCGGTCGTCCCGCTGTGCGCCCAGCGGCCGTGGCAGGCGACGGACTACTATCGGCTGACCGTCGTGGCCGACCCCCAGGTGTCCCCCGACGGACGGCGTGTGGCCTTCGTGGTCACGACGGTGGACGAGGACAAAGACCGGCGCCACAATGAGATATGGATGGCGGCCAGCGACGGCTCGGCCGCCCCGATGCGCTATACGAGCGCTCTCGTGGAGGCGTCGAACCCCACGTGGTCGCCGGACGGCTCGCTGCTCGCCTTCAGCAGCCGTCGCGAAGGATCGGAGGACGACGTCTGGTTCCTCCGCACCACGGCGCCGGGCGGCGAGGCGTTCCAGATCAAGGGCGTCCACGCGATGCCGCAGTTTTCCCGCGACACGCAGTGGCTGCTGTACGGCTGGCGGGGCGAAGAGCCGGACAGTCTCAAGCAGGAGCCGTGGCGCAATCGCGTCTCGCCCGCCGCGATCACGCGCGGGCCCGACCCCAAGCGCTTCGATGGGCGCGTCTACACATCGATTCCGTTCATCGCGGACGAGCGCGGCTTTATTCCGCCGCGGGAGACGCGGCGCCCCAGTCATCTTTATCTGGTGCCGGTCGCCGGCGGCGAGCCGCGGCAGCTGACGAGCGGGCCCTTCAGCCAGAACGATCCCGCCTGGTCTCCCGACGGCAAAATGATCGCGTTCGTTCAGGACTCGACCGAATGGATGGAGGTCCGCAGTCAGGTTCGGCCGCGCCTCTACGTGGTGACGGTGGCCGACGGGACGGTGCGCCCGCTGGCGACGGGCTCCACGGAGAACACCGATCCCGCCTGGGCACCGGACGGCCGGGCGATCGCGTTCGCCTGTTCGGCCGGTCGCGGCGCCGAGAACGACGTGTGCGTGGTTCCCACCGCGGGAGGGGCGGCGCGCAATCTCACGGCATCCTGGCCGCTCGATCCCGGAGCGCCGAGCTGGTCGCCCGACGGGAAGACGATCTTTTTCAACGCCGGGACGCACGGCAACGTGCATCTCTTTTCGGTTGCGGCGGCGGGCGGCGCGGTTCGCCAGGTCACGACGGGAGCGCGCCAGCTGCGCGGATTCTCGCGCAGCGCGGACAACCGCACGCTCGTGTACACATCCAGCGACATTACGCATCCGACCGAGCTGTACGTCCGTGGGGGGGGGCCCGGCAATCGCGCCGAGCGGCGGCTGACGTCGTTCAACGACTCGCTGCTCAGCCAGGTCGCGCTGATTCCCGCCGACACCTTCTGGTTCCAGGGGGTGGGCGGACTGGCGATTCAGGGCTGGTTGATGAAGCCGCAGGGCTATCAGCCGGGCAAGCGCTATCCGCTGGTGCTTTCGATTCACGGCGGCCCGCATGCGAGCTACGGGAACGTGCTGTTCCCCGAGTTCCAGATGCTCGCCGGGCAGGGCTACTGGATGCTGTTCACCAACCCGCGCGGCTCGAGCGGCTACGGACATGCGTTCACGTTCTCGACGCGCGGCCGCTGGGGGATGGAGGACTATCAAGACCTGATGCAGGCGGTGGATGTCGCGATCGCGCGCGCCAACGACGGCGTCGATACGACGCGAATGGCGGTGCTGGGCGGATCGTACGGCGGCTTCATGACCAACTGGATCGTCGGCCACACCAACCGCTTCCGCGCGGCCCAAACCGACCGGTCGATCTACAACTGGTACTCCTGGTACGGCTCATCCGACGCGCAGGGGCTCACCGATTACGAGTTCCTCGGCGAGCCGTGGGCCAGCGATTCGCTCTACCGCGTGCTGTCACCCATGACCTACACGACGCACATGCAGACGCCGATGCTGATCGTGCACTCGGAGGACGACAAGCGCACACCGATTACGGACGGCGAGCAGTTGTTCGTCGCGCTGCGCAAGCGCGGCGTGCCCGCGGAGTTCATCCGCTATCCCCGCTCCTACCACGGGCTGTCGCGCACCGGGCCGCCGTGGCTGCTGGTCGACCGCCTGGAGCGGATCCGGACGTGGTTCGCGCACTGGATCGGCACGGGCGACCAGCCGCCCGCCGCCGCGGCAGGAGGGGGGGGGGGCCTGCGTTGAAGCTCGGCGTCGCGCTCGCCACCGCGCTGCTCGTCGCAGCCTCGCTGGAAGCCCAGCAACCGCGACGGCCGCCAGCCCGCCGGGTCGCCCGTCCGCCCGCCATTCCCACACCGCGGTCGGTGCTGCGGTTCGATCCGGGAGAAGACAGGAAGCTCGCCGAATGGCCCGTGCTGGTGCGCTATTTCGAGGCGCTGGCGCGCGCCAGCGACCGCGTCACCTATCGGGAGCTGGGCAAGACGACGCTGGGCGCGCCGTTCGGTGCGCTGGTCATTTCGAGCCCGCAGAACCTGCGCCAGCTGGACCGCTACCGGCAGTTCAACGCCCGCCTCGCGGACCCGCGGACCCTGCGCACCATGCGCGCCACGCAGGAAGCGCTGCGCGACGGCAAGACGGTGGTGCTCATCACGTCGAGCATTCACTCGACCGAAGTCGGCGGACACCTCGCGCCCGTCGTTCTGGCGCACCGCCTCGCGACCGACACCAGCGCGACGACGCGCGCGATTCTGGACAACGTGATTCTCTGGCTCGTGCCGTCGCTGAATCCCGACGGCGTGACGATCGTGACCAAGTGGTACAACCGGACGTTGGGCACGCCGGCCGAAGGATCGTCTCCCCCCGAGCTGTACCATCATTACGTCGGTCACGATAACAACCGCGACTGGTACGCCTTCACGCAAGCCGAGACGCGGATTACGGTGGATTCGCTGCACAACGTGTGGCATCCGCAGATCGTGCACGACATCCATCAGATGGGGTCGGAGGGGGCACGGCTGTTTCTGCCGCCCTACCTCGATCCGATCGAGCCCAACGTCGATCCGCTGCTCGTGGACGGCGTGAACGCGCTTGGCACCGCGATGGCGTGGGAGCTGGCGGGGCAGGGGAAGACGGGGATCTCGGTGAACGCCACGTACGACGCCTTCACGCCGGCGCGGGCCTACCAGCATTACCACGGCGGCGTGCGCATCCTGTCGGAGACCGCGAGCGGCCGGCTCGCCTCACCGACGGACGTTCCCTTTGACCGGCTGCAGGCGCGCGCCCGCGGTTTCGACCCGCGCGAGAGGTCCTGGAACTTCAGCAGCCCGTGGCGCGGCGGGCGGTGGACGCTGCGCGACATCGTCTCCTATCAGACGGACGGCGCGTACGCGCTGCTCGACAACGCGGCGAAGTATCGCGAGCGCTGGCTCGCGAACTTTCTCACCATCGGCTGGCGCGCTGTGCTCGGCTGGCGCGAGTGGCCGTACGCCTACGTGATCCCCGCGCGCCAGGACTCGGTGGCCCTGAGCGCGATGCTCGGCATTTTGCATCGCGGCGGCGTCGAGATCCGCACGGCCGGTCAGGCGTTCAGTGCGGGCGGCCAGCGCCACGCGGCGGGCACCTACGTGATCGTGCTGCGCCAGCCGTATGCATCGTTCGCCAAGACGCTGCTCGAAGTGCAGCGCTACCCCGATCGCCGGCTGTACCCCGGCGGCCCGCCCGAGCGGCCGTACGATGTCACGGCGCATACGTTGCCGCTCCTCATGGGACTGAACGCCGTGGCCGTGCAGGATTCGCTGCGGGTGCCGCTGTCGGCACCGGTCGTCCCGCGCGCGTTCACGCCGGCTCCGCCGCTCGCCACTGCCGGACCGCGCGTGGGGCTGTACAAGTCGTATGACGCCGCGATGGATGAGGGATGGACGCGCTGGGTGTTCGATACATGGAAGGTGCCGTATACGTCGGTGGTCGATTCCACGATTCGCGCGGGCGGGTTGCGCGAGCACTACGACGTCATCGTGCTTCCCGATCAATCGCCGCGGGAGATTCTCGACGGGTTGCCGTCGCGTTACCCCGCGCCCTATGCCGGCGGCATCGGGGAGGAAGGCGGCGAATCGCTGCGCCGGTTCGTCATGGGCGGCGGCACGCTCGTCGCGCTGAACGACGCCAGCCGGTTCGCCGTGCAAGCACTGCTGCTGCCCGTGCGCAACGTACTGGAAGCCGTGCCGGACGAGGATTTTTACGCGCCGGGATCGCTGTTCCGCCTCGAGCTCGACACGGCGCACGCGATTGCCCGAGGGGTACCGCGCGAGGTGGCCGCGTGGTTTCAGGGCGGGCCTGCATTTGAGGTCCTCGATTCGAGCGCGGCCCGTGTCGTCGCGCGCTGGCCGTCCGACCCGACGCGGATCCTGCAGTCGGGGTGGGTGCTGCATCCGGAGCGCATCGCGGGAAAAGGCGCGTTGCTCGAGGTCCAGCTGGGGACCGGCCGCGTGATCCTGTTCGGGTTCCGGCCGCAGTACCGCGGCCAGAGTCTGGCGACTTACCCCTTGCTGTTCAACACGTTACGAGGGCGCTGATGGATTAATCCTTGCCCGGCCGCCGCCTAATACCTATGTTGATGTCCCCCATGAAGTTGGCTCGATTTGTCGGTGCCATCCTGCTCTGGGCCGCGATTCCCAATCGCGGCCTTTTTGCGCAGCAATTGCCCGGCTCCCCCGACAGCCTGCCGTTGCGCGGCGTGGAGCTGCGCTACGTGCTGCCCGAGCCGTTGTTCCACGAGGCCCCGCACGGGTCCACCATCAAAGCCCTCTATGTGAATGCGTGGGCGTTCGGCTCGAGCAAGCTGTGGCAGCTCGTCCGCCTGGCCGACTCGACCGAGATCAACGCGTTCGTGATCGACGTGAAGGACGACACCGGTTGCTTGCTGTATCCGTCGGAGGTGCGGGTCGCGCAGGAGATCGGCGCGACCAAGTGCGTCCGCACCCGGACGGTCCGGGAGCGGCTGGACACGCTGCGGGCGCACGACATCTATCCCATCGCGCGCATCGTCGTCGCCAAGGATCCGCTGCTGGCCGAGCGGCGCGGCGAGTGGTCGGTGCAGCATCGCGACGGCGGGCTGTGGCGCGACCGCATCGGCAGCGCGTGGGTGGATGCGTATAACGACTCCGTCTGGATCTACGCGGCGCAGATCGCCGAAGAGGCGATCCGCCTGGGATTCGCCGAGGTGCAGTTCGACTACGTCCGTTTCCCCGACGAGCCGCGCGAGATGATGGCGAACGCGATCTTCCCCGCGCGGCGCGCGGCGGAGTCGCAGCGCGCGGCGGTGCGCTCGAGCGTCGCGATGCTGATGAACCGGCTGCAGCCGCTCGGCGTCCCCGTCACGTTCGACATCTTCGGGCTCACGGCGTCGGCGACGGGGGACCTCGGCATCGGGCAGGTGTGGGAAGATTTCATCACCGTCGCCGACGTGGTCCTGCCGATGGTGTACCCGAGTCATTACTACGCCGGCAGCTACGGGTTCGCGCGTCCCAACGCCGAGCCGTATCGCGTCGTGCGCAACGCGCTGCGCGAGGCGTTGGCGAGGTCCCGCCCCCATCCCAAGGCCGCCCTGATCCGTCCGTATCTGCAGGCGTTCACGCTCGGCCGCCGGCTGCCGCGCTACACGCCGCACGAGGTGCGCGAGCAGATTCGCGCCGCCGAAGAGCTGGGGCTCACGTCGTGGGTCCTGTGGAATCCCCGCAGCGTGTATCAGCGCGACGCGCTGCGCCCCTACCGCGAGCCAGCTCGCACGGCGGTATCGGGCGGCGAATAGCCGCTGCATATTCCCCGGATGCGCGGGCTGCTGGTTTCTCTGACGACATGCGCCGCCGTGATCGCCGCCTGCGGCGATGCGGGCAGCGTCGACCCCGACGCCATCGACACCGGCGAGATGACGGCCGTCCGCCGCGCGCTCGACTCGGCGCTCGTCGACGACACGCTGTATCCAACGCTGTCCCTCGCAGTGTTCCCCTACATCGATCGCGCGTCGTTCATCGGCACCGACTCGTCGCGCGTCGTGGGCATCGAGTTCGATACCCAGGCGACGCAGGGCGGCGATTCGGTCCGGGCCGACTTCACGGCCGTGCTCGGCTGGCGGGGCTACGACGCCAACACCCGCACCGTCGATTCGGTGTTCTTTATTCTCGGCGCGGGGCGCGCGCCGGTCGACGATTCGCTGCGCCAGACCTGGTCGAGTGATGCAGCGGGCACGGGCACAGGCTACCTGGTGCATCAGAACGTGGACTCGTCGGTCTCCGTGTGGCGTGCGACGGGCGGTAACCTGCGGACCACGACGAGCTCCTACGGCGCGGGTCGCACCCAAAGCGGGGGCGGGATCGAGCTGACGATTTTTCGGGGAACGTTGAGCGGCGAGTTCGGGTTTGCGGCGGACTCGCCAACGATTGTGACGGCGGCGAAGGACTTCGGCAGCGGCGCGCGCGCCCTCAAAGTGCGGATTCGCGGCTCACTTCCCTAGCGGGTCGCCCCTCCTCCCTCCGCCAGCACCATCCCCGGCTCCCACGCGGTGATGTATCCGGTGATCGCGGACGCCGCCACCGTATAGGGATTCGCGAGATACAGCTGCCCCGGTCCTGACCGGCCGGGGAAGTTGCGATTGATCGCGCTGATGGTCACCTCCTCGCGCGTCTTCGAGACGCCGGGGCCGGCGTTGATGCACGCCCCGCATGACGGCTCGAGGAACGTCGCGCCCACCTTCCGGAACACGTCGAGATAGCCCTGCTGCTCGCAGTAGCGCTTCACGTCCTGGGACCCACACTGAATGAAGAAGCGGACCCACGGGGCCACCCGGGCGCCGCGCGCCGCCGCCTCCTGGAGCACCCGGGCGTACATATCCATGTCCTCTTTCTTGCCCGCGGTGCACGACCCGGCGTACGCGATGTCGACCTTGATGGGCTGCTCGACCGCCTCGATGGAGAGCCCGTTGCCGGGGTCCCCGGGGAGGGCGATCATCGGACGGATCTGCGCCGCGTCGATCCCGATGACCTCGCAGTATTCGGCGCCGGCGTCGCTGGCCAGGTCGGCGCAGTGGCGCTCCGCCTCCGCGCGCGACATCTCCCGATAGTCCATGAGGTACTCCACCGTCTGGTCGTCGGGCGCCACGTAGCCCGTAAACCCGCCCACTTCGGCGGTCATGTTGGTCATGGTGGCCCGCTCGTCTACCGACAGCGCCTCGACAGCATCGCCGCAGTACTCCACCAGTTTCCCGATCGCCCGCCCACTCTTCACGTAGGGGTGACGCAGTACCTCAAGCATGAAGTCCTTCGCCGTCACGTTCACCGGCTTGGTGCCGCGCACCACGACCTGTACCGTCTCGGGGACCTGGAGCCGCACGTCTTTCGTGATCCAGGAGTTGAAGATTGCCGTGGTCCCGACCCCGAACGCGATGCATCCCACGGCGCCGGCGTGCGGCGTGTGGGAGTCGGAGCCGATGATGACGTGGCCCGGGAGGGCGTGCGACTCGAGGATCTTGGAGTGGCAAATCGCCTCCGAGCCGTGGTGCCCGCGGCGCAGCTCGCCGTACAGCCGGATGCCCTGCGCTTCGGCGAACTCGCGCTGCTTTTTCTCGAGCTGGAGCGCGACGTCGAGCAGGCCTTCCTTCACGCGCTCCGGCGTCATCGCCTCCGGCAGGAAGGTGAGGTGATCGCGGAACATGAGAATCGATCCGGGATCGTGGACCTTCGCGTCCTTGCCGACGAGTTGCTCGAAGAAGATCGCCGCCATCGGCGTCACGTATTCGTGGCTGAAGCGGATGTCGGTGAGCACGAAGCCTTCGTCGCCCGGCTTCACGGCGGCCACGCCCACTTTGCCCTGCGCCGGATCGACTACCCAGCGGCGCGCGAGGATTTTTTCGCCGAGCGTCATGGGACGCGCGGGCGTGGCGGGCGGCGTGAGCCGCACCCGCCCCGCGAGCCGCGCCATGTTGTAATTGAAGAGTCCACCGTGCTCGATGATGCCCCGGGTAATCTCTCCCTCGCCGTCGGTAAACACGGAGACGGGAATCTTTTCACCGCGGCGGACGCGATCGAGGATCGAGAAGTCGGTGCTCGTCAGGATTCCGAGGTTCTGGCAGTTCTCACGGTAGATGCGCTCGATGCTTTCGGCGACCACCAGCTTGATCCCGGCGCACATCTCGGCGTACGGCGACTGTTCGCGCGAGGACCCCTTCCCGCGGCGCTTGCCGCTCACCGAGGCGACGAAGCCGCCCCGTTTCACCGCGCCCCGCCCGATCGGAAACTCGTCCCGGCATTTCAGTCCGAGATAGGGGAATTCGCCGAGCGTCTCGTCGTAGTAGTAGCAGATGTAAGCGGGCGTGATCTCGTCGGTGGAGATGTCGTCGCGCAGCTTCATGGCCGGGACCCACGCCAGGTCATTCCCGGCGAGCTGGGACCGCACCAACCCGGGATCCTCGGTCAGAAAGAAAATGCGACCCTTGAGATCGGCCTCGAACATGCGCGAAGTATCACCCCTTGCCTGTGGCCCAGCAAGCGGATTTTGTTGGACCATGCCTGCGTCAGCCATCGTATGGCTCGTCGTCCAATCGGTGACCGCCGGACCGGCGGCGGAATTCGCGGGACCGCGCGTGCGCGAAAGCTCGGGCATCGCCGTCAGCCGCGCGCATCCCGATGTGTTGTGGACCCACAACGATTCCGGCGACGGTCCGTTTCTCTACGCGACCGATCTGCTCGGCCGCGACCGCGGCTGGCTGCGGATTCCGGGCGCCCGCGCCGCCGATTGGGAAGACATCGCGATCGGTCCCTGTCCTCCGCCCATCAAAGGACAGCTGCATTGTTTGTACCTCGCCGACACCGGCGACAATGTCGAACGGCGGCCCCAGGTGACCGTGTATGCCGTTCCGGAACCGGCACCCCCGACGGGACCGGGCGACACGCTGCGCACCACCGCGGTGCTCCGCCTGCGTTACCCCGACGGCTCGCACGACGTCGAAGCGGTCTATGTCTCCCCGCGGGATTCGGCGCTGTACCTGGTCAGCAAGGGACGGTCGGGCCCGATTCGCGTGTACCGCGTCAACGCCGAGCAGTGGGCTGCGCCCGACGAGATCGCCGTGGCCACGGCGGTCCAGACGCTCGACATCCGGCCGAGTATGGAGGCGGGACGAGTGGTGACCGGCGCGGGCATTCGCCCCGATGGAAGGGTCGTCGCGCTGCGGACCTACACGGAGATCTTTCTCTTCAACCCGGGGGTCGGCGGCCGGCTCGTGCCGGCGCGGGAGCGCCCGTGCGGCATCGCCAGCGAAGCCTCTGGACGCCACACGGGTACGATTCGGACCGTCGTCTGCCACCGATAATCAGGAGAAGCCGAGCCATGCGACGTGACTGCTTGCTTGGTGTCGCCATGCTGGCGTTATGGGGGCCCGCCGTCCGCCCCGCCGCCACGCAGGTCCAGCCGACATTTCAGGTCAATCCGGCCGCCATGGACGCGCACATGCGCTTTCTGTCGAGCGACCTGCTCGAAGGTCGAGCTCCCGCCACCCGGGGTGGCCGGCTTGCCGTCGAGTACATCGCGGCGGTCTATCGGTTCCTCGGCCTCGAGCCGGCAGCCGCCGACAGCTCGTATTTCCAGCCGGTGGCGCTCGTCGGCATGATGCCGCAGCCCACCTTCACCTGGGGGAAGGCGGGAGCGACCACCACGCTCGCCTTTCGCGACGACTACGTCGCCTGGGGAGAGCGCCCGGAGGCCGACATCACCGCCGCAGGGGAGGTCGTGTTCGTCGGCTACGGAATTCGCGCGCCCGAGTGGCAGTGGGATGACTTCAAGGGCACCGACCTGCGCGGCAAGATCCTCCTGATGCTCGTGAACGATCCCGGCATGGCCGACTCGACGGTCTTTTTGGGCGACATCTTCACCTACTATGGGCGCTGGACCTACAAGCTCGAGGAGGCCGCCCGCCAGGGTGCGGCGGGGGTCGTACTCATCCACACCACCGAGAGCGCGACGTACCCGTGGGAAGTGGTCCGTGGGTCGTGGTCCGTCGAGCAGCTCAAGCTCGACCAGCCCCAGTCGCCCAGTCTCGCGTTCGCCGGCTGGGTCACCGAGCAGGTCGCGCTGGATGCGCTCGCGCGAGCGGGTTTCCCGCTCGATTCCCTGACCCGCGCCGCCGCGCGGCGCGACTTCCGCCCCGTCGCAACCGGCATTCAGACCAGTGTGCGCGTTCAGAGCGCACTGCGCCGCGTGCAGTCCGAGAACGTCGTGGCGCGGCTGCGCGGCAGCGATCCGCGCGTGGCCAGTCAGGTCGTGCTCTTCACCTCGCACTGGGACCACAAGGGCATCGGACCCGTCGTGCGCGGCGATTCCATTTACAACGGCGCGGAGGACAACGCTTCGGGAATCGCCGCAATGCTCGCCGCGGCGCAGGCGCTCACCGGGGCCACACCCCGCCCCAGACGCTCGATCCTGTTTGTCGCAACCACGGCCGAAGAAAGCGGGCTGCTCGGGAGCGAGGCGTACGTGCAGCGGCCCCTCGTACCGCTGGCACAGACGGCGGCAGTCGTGAACATCGACGTGACGAATGTCCGGGGGGCGACCGAAGACATCTCCGCGTTGGGGCTCGATCGCTCGAGCCTGGGGCCGGTGTTCGAGACGGCCGCGCGGGCCGAGCGTCTGACGGTCGAGTCGCGGCCCGATGTGCGCGGGTCGTTCTTCCGCTCGGATCATTTCCCGTTCGCGCGCGCGGGAGTGCCGGCGTTGTCGCTCCGCCCCGGCGTGCGATTCGTCGGTCGGCCAAGTGGATGGGGCGAGGAGCAGGAAACGAAGTACAACGCCGAGCGCTACCACCAGCCGAGCGACGAGCACCGCACCGACTTCCGGTTTGATGGGATGGCGCAGCAGGTCCGCGTCGCCGTGAGGGTCGCGCTCGCTGTTGCGAACAGCCCGTCATTGCCGCGGTGGCTGCCGACATCGGAGTTCCAGCGGCCGCGCCCCTGAGTGCATCGTATTGCAGTTTTGGTGGTACTGAGTAACTGCTGATGGTCTAGGCGATTACGGAGTGCTAGCAGCGCGAGCTATGCGTCCGATTGCCTATCGGGCGGAGCGCGGGTAAGTTTGCGCCCGTTTTCCGGATTCCCACCAACGGGGTGACCGTTTGGAGATTCCCGCCTCACATACAGTGCCGCTGTCCTGGCTTACGGAAGCGGCCAGTACTCCCATTCAGTACCGGACGTGGACAGAGGTCGTGCTCGAGACCGAGCGCGATGCCGAGCGTGTGGCCGCACTGCGCGAGGAGGTGCTTCATTATAAGGAGGCCCTCGCCATCGCCCGCAAGCAGAAGGACACGGGCCTGTGGGGCGGCAATCTTCTGGCGCCCGGCGCGTCCAAGCCGATGGGCTGGAAGGAGACCGGGACGGTCAATCAGTACCGGCGCCTGCTCGAGCTGGGGTGGCCCGGCGATCACCGCGTCTTCCGCTTCGCCGATCGGTTTTTGTTTCGGCTGCTGTCCCGAGACGAAGATCCGACGCTGCTCGTGGAATTCCAGCGCTCCGCCAAGAGCGATCCCGGTCTCGGGCGCTGGGTGCGCAGCATGGGCACGCAGGCGGCGGCTGCGGCGCTCGCGCGTGGCGCGCATCAGGACGACCCGCGGCTGCGCGGGGCCGCTCACCGCATGGCCAGCGACATCTCGCAGTATCTGCGCAGCGATCTGGCCCTGAAGCCCTTCAAGAAGGCCCAAGGGAAGGTGGTTCTCGAACCGCTGTCGTATCCCCCGACCGTTTTCTCGCTGGAGCTGCTCGCCTTCATGCCCGCGGTGCAGCGCGAGCGCGCGGGCTTTCTCGAGCGGCTGGTCCAGTACTTCTCCACGCCGGCGCCCCGGCGGGCGTTTTTCATCCTCGCGGGCAAGAAGCTGCTCAAGCCGATGTTCGAGATCCTCGGCGACCCGCTGCGCGGCGACGCCCAGGGACACATCACGGACGTTCCGTTCGCGTTGTACTGGCTGGAGCTGCTCGCCCGCCTGGGCATCCTGCGCCGGGTACCGAGCGCCTCTCGGGTGCTGGCGCGGCTGTATAGCGAATGCACGGACGACGGCATCTGGAGTCCCAACGGCTTGCGGGCACTACCCAAATCGACGAACCCGGTCGTGTCGCACTACTTCCCGCTGGAGGGCCCCGGAAAGAGCCCCGCACAGCGGCAAACCGATGTGACGTTCCGGCTCGCGCTGATCGCCCGCCTGATGGGGATCTCCCTGACCGTCGCATAGCGCCTGGACGTCGTGCGTAGTAGCTTATGCTACTACTTATGCCGACTCTGGACCTCACACCGTTCGGCTTTACGCCCACCGAGTCGCTCGTATATGCCGCGTTGCTCCGGGTCGGCCCCTCCACGGGCTACGGCGTGGCCCGCAGCACCCGTCTGGCTCGCGCCAATGCCTATGGCGCGCTCGAGGGCCTGGTGACTCGCGGTGCGGCGACCCGCGCAC
>JAUYMC010000091.1 GCA_030699545.1 Gemmatimonadales bacterium
GCCGCCCGTGCCGCCGGCGCGCGACGCGCGGCTGGAGCGATGGTGCTGACGGTGACCGGGGCCTACTGGGACGCGCAGCTCGCAACCCAACGCGTGGCGGCGCTCGATACGGGGCTCGCCGCGGCGCGGGCGCACGCCGGACGCGCCGCGGCCATGCGCGACCAGGGGCTCGTCTCGGGACTCGACGCGCGTCTCGCGCGCCTCCGCGTGGCGCAGCTCGATGCTCAGCGAGTCACCGTTCAAGCCGACGCGGAGAACGCGCTCGCCGCGCTGGCCACACTCCTGGCGCTGCCCGACTCGGTCATCGTGAAGCCGACCGACCCCTTGACGGTGGACTCGTCCGACGCGTTGCCCCCGGCGGGAGATCTCTCGGGCCGGGGCGACCTGCAAGGGCTTCAGCTCGGCAGCCGGGCCGCGTCGCTTGGCGTGCGCAGGGCGTGGGCCGCCCAGCTCCCCTCCCTCGCGGCGTTCGCCGACGTCGGCCAGCACAGTCCGCGCCGGCCGTTCGGCCCCGGAAGCTCGGACTGGACGATCGGCGTGGCCATCGTGTGGCGGCCGTTCCCCGGACTTGCCGGAGTGGGCGCGGTCGCCCGGGCGCGTGCCGAGCATGACGCCGCCCAGGCGCGGCTGGAAGCCGGCGAGCGACAGGCGCGGCTCGAGCTCGCACAGGCGCAGCGCTTCCACTCGGCCGCCTTGCGTCGCATGGCCGTCTCGCGCGACGCCCGCGCCGAAGCCGCCCAAGCCCTCGAGCAAGCGCGGCTCCGCTACCGCACCGGCACCGCGCCGATCACCGAGCTGCTCGACGTGCAGGCCGCGTTGACGAACGCCGATCTCGATCTGCTCGCGGCACGCCACGACGTCCTGGTGGCGCGCGCCTTCCTCGACTTTGCCACCGGAGTGAACGACCGATGAACTACCGTCTCCACTGGGCCGCGCTCGCGCTGAGTGCGGCTGCGTGCGGCCGCGGGCAAGCCGCCCCATTGGACCAGCCGGCCACGCCTCCCCCTGTCACGCTGGAGGTCCGTGCCGAGTCCATCGCGACCACCGTGCCGGTCGCCGGATCCGTCGCCGCGCGGCGCCGCGCGGAGATCGCCACGCGGCTCATGGCCCGCGTCACCTCCGTGACCGTGGACGTCGGCACGCCCGTGCGCGCCGGCCAGCCACTCATCCGGCTCGGCACCGCGGATGTCGCCGCCAGCCGGACGCGCGCCCTGGCTGCCCGAGATGCGGCCGCCGCCGCCCGCGCGGAGGCGGGCCGGCACGCGGCGCGCATGGACACGCTGCTCGCCCAGGACGCCGTGGCCCGCGTGCAGCGCGACCAGGCGCATCTCGCTCTCGCCCAGTCGGACGCGCAGCTCGCCGTCGCGGACGCCGCGTTGCACGATGTCGAGACAGCGGCCACCTATGCGACCCTCGCCGCACCGTTCGACGGCGAGGTTGCCAGCCGGTCCGTGGACCCCGGCGACCTCGCGACCCCGGGGGTGCCCTTGCTCGTGGTCGAAGACGCAGGGCCGCGCGACGGTGTGCTCGCCGTCCCCGCCGACCTGGTGGCGGGACTCGAGGTGGGCCGGCCCATCACGATTCGCGATGAGGCCGGCCGCACGCTGGCCGCCCCGGTCCGCGTGATCGCCCGCAGTGCCGACCCGGCAACCCGCACCGTGGACGTCCGCGTGACTGTGCCGGCGAGTTGGCCCAGCGGCGTCGCCATCACCGCGCTCGTACCCGCGGGCGCCCACGTGGGAATCGCGATTCCCCCAGCAGCCGTCGTGCGCCGCGGCCAACTCACCGGCGTACGCGTCCTGATGGGCGACCAGGTGGTCCTGCGGTGGGTGCGGCTGGGTCGCGACCTCGCGGACGGCCGTGTCGAGGTGCTGAGCGGGCTCGAAGCGGGAGACCGCGTCGTCCCATGAAGACCGGGTTGTCGGGCGCGGTCGCACAGCGGTTCCTCGGCTCGAAACTCACACCGCTGCTCGTCGGCGCCGCGCTGCTCGCGGGTATCGGCGGACTCCTCACCACGCCGCGAGAAGAAGAGCCGCAGATCCGCGTGCCCATGATCGACGTCGCCGCGGGACTGCCGGGCGCGACCCCGCGGGAAATCGAACGGCGGATCGCCGAGCCGCTCGAGCGCGCCGTCTGGGAGGTTCCGGGGATCGAGTACGTCTACAGCGCGTCGTACTCGGATGGGGCGCTCGTCACCGCGCGATTCCGCGTGGGCACCGATCCCGAGATCGCGTTGACGCGGCTGTACGGAAAGCTGCTCGCGGCCGCCGGCCGGATGCCGCCGGGCGCCACGCCCGCGGTTGTGACCCAACACGGGATCAATGAGGTCCCGATTCTTGCGCTGACCCTCACGGGTGGAGGCGACGCCGGTGACGGCTATCTGCTGCGACAGCAGGCGGCCGAACTCGCCGCCGAGCTGAAGCGCATCCCGGACGTCGCCGAAGTGTGGACGACGGGAGGCGCGCCGCGCGAGGTCACGGTAACCCTGGATCCCCAGGCGCTCGCGTCTCGCGGCCTCACCGCCGCGAACGTGCTGGGCGCGTTGGGGGCGGCCAACGCCGAGTCCCCCGCTGGAGCGCTCCTCGCAGGCTCCCGCAGCGTGCCCGTTCGCGTCGGCCACTTGCTGCGCGATGTGGCTGACGTGCGGGAGGTGGTCGTTGGAGTGAACGGTGACCGCGCCGTGCGCCTGCGCGAAGTCGCGCACGTGCGTGACGGCCCCGCCGAGCCGACGCAATACGTGGGGTTCTTGGCGGGCGGCGGCGCCGGGGAGTTCGAGCCGGCCGTGACGATCGCCCTGGCCAAGCGAGAGGGAACCAACGCGGCGACCATTGCCGGCCACGTCATGGATCGCGTGGCGCAGCTCCGGGGGCGCGTCCTCGCCGACGACGTCCGCATCGCCGTGACCCGCGACTACGGCGCCACGGCGAGCGAGAAAGCGCGCGAGCTGCTGTTGCACATCCTCATCGCCACGCTGGGCGTGGTCGCGCTGGTGTGGTTCGCGCTGGGATGGCGCGAGGCCGCCATCGTGCTCGTCGCGGTCCCGGTGACGCTCGCCCTCACGCTGCTCGTATACCGGCTCTACGGCTACACGCTGAACCGCATCACGCTGTTCGCTCTCGTGTTCGCGATCGGGATCCTGGTGGACGACGCGATCGTCGTCGTGGAGAACATTGCACGCCACCTCCGGCTGCGGCAGCGCGAGCCCCAAGAAGCGGCGGTGCTGGCGGTCGATGAAGTGGGCAACCCGACGATCCTCGCCACGCTCACGGTCATCGCGGCGATTCTGCCGATGGCGTTCGTCTCGGGGCTCATGGGTCCATACATGCGCCCGATCCCGGTCGGAGCCTCGGTGGCAATGCTGTTTTCGCTCGCGGTGGCGCTTATCGTCACGCCATACCTGGCGCTGCGGCTCGTCCGGGCCCACGGAGCGAACGGCACGCACGGCACCGGTGACCCGACCTCCGTCCCCGAGGCTGCCGCGCCGGTGGGGCGAATCGGCGCCTGGTACCGCCGTCTGCTCGAGGGATTGCTGGCCGACCGGCGGCGACGCTGGCGGACGTATGGCGCGCTCGCCCTGCTGCTCGGGCTGTCCGCGGCGCTGGTGCCGCTCAGACTCGTCACGGTCAAGATGCTGCCGTTCGACAACAAGAGCGAATTCCAGCTGATCGTGGACATGCCTGCCGGGACGACGCTCGAGCGCACGGCGGAAGTCGCCCAGTCACTCGCGCTCGCCGTGGCGCCCGACGAGGCGGTGCGGGACGTCCAGACGTACGTCGGGGTTCCCGCCCCCTTCAACTTCAACGGCCTGGTGCGGCATTACTTCCTGCGCCGCGGGCCGACCGTGGCCGACGTACAAGTGAACCTCGTGCCCAAACACGAGCGCGCCGACCAGAGTCACGCCGTAGCGCTGCGCCTGCGGCCAGTCGTGGATTCCGTCGCGCGTCGCTACGGCGCGGCGGTGAAGCTCGCGGAGATCCCTCCGGGTCCGCCCGTGCAGGCGACGCTCACCGCCGAAGTGTACGGGCCGGACTACCCCGCCCAGATCGCGGCGGCGAGCCGGGTGCGCGCCATCTTCGAGCGGACGGACGGCGTCGTGGACGTGGATTGGTCGGTAGCGGCACCGCACGCCGAGGTACACGCGGCCGTCGCGCAGGCCGAAGCGGCGCGATCGGGCACGAGCCCGATGCACGTGACGCAGACGATCGCCGCGGCCATGGGCGGCGCCACGGTCGGGCTGCTGCACGATGACGCGGCCGCCGAGCCGGTGGCCATCCGGCTCGAGCTCAGTCCGGCCGCCCGAAGCTCCGTCGCCGAGCTGGCGGCGTTGCCGGTGGCGACGGCGCGCGGCGCGCGGCGTTTCGGAACGCTCGCCAAGTTCGACAGCGCGCCGGCCCCGACGCCGATCTTCCACAAGAACCTGCGGCCGGTGGTGTACGTGACAGCCGACGTGGCGGGTAAGCTCGAGAGCCCGACCTATGCGATGCTGGCGATGGGCGACTCGCTCGAGGCCGTGGCCGGTGGCCTGCCGCTGCACTGGGCGACGTCACCCACCCTCACGGAGCGCCCCCTGCTCGTCTGGGACGGTGAGTGGCGCATCACCTACGAAGTCTTCCGCGACCTCGGCATCGCCTTCGCCGCAGTGCTGGTGCTGATCTATCTGCTGGTGGTGGCGTGGTTCCAGTCGTTCAAGACGCCGCTCGTGATCATGGCCCCGATTCCGCTCACGCTCGTCGGCATCCTACCCGCGCACGCCCTCACGGGCGCGTTCTTCACCGCGACGTCGATGATCGGGATGATCGCGCTCGCCGGCATAATCGTCCGAAACTCGATCCTGCTGGCGGACTTCATCGAGCTGGGGCTCGCACGGGGGGAATCCCTGCGCGACGCGGTGATCGCCTCAGGGCTCGTCCGGGCCCGCCCGATCATCCTGACGGCGGCCGCCGTCGTCATCGGGGGGATCGTGATGGTCAGCGATCCGATCTTCCAGGGCCTCGGCATGGCTCTGATCGGCGGCGCCCTCGTGGCGACGGCACTCACGCTGGTCGCCATTCCCCTCCTCTACTACGAGTTCCACCGATGACCGCGCTCATGATCTTCGTGGACGCCGACCGCGCACGCGACGTCGAGCAGATCCTCGAGGCCCGGGACCTTCCGGGTTACACGGAGTTCCCTACCGTCCTCGGGAAAGGCCAGACTGGCCGGAAACTCGGGACGCGGGCGTTCCCCGGCTCGACGAGCCTGTACTTCACGGTCCTCCCGCGAAACAACGCCCCGGCGCTGATCGACGCGCTGCGCGAACTGCGCGCACGGCGCGGCGCGGCCGAGGGCCTCAAGGTATATGCCTTCAACACGGAGGAGTTGTTGTGAGCATGCACTACCTGATTCGCGGATTCGCCGGCGCATTCGTCGTGATCTCGCTGGCGCTGGGCTACTGGGTGAGTCCTTACTGGTTCCTGTTCACGGCGTTCGTGGGGGTCAACCTGCTCCAGTCGAGCTTCACGCGCTGGTGTCTCCTGGAGAAGATCCTGGAGCGGACCGGCGTGCCGTCCGCGTCCACGCTAGGCGCTCGCCCTGCCCTTCCCGAGATACGCCCGCACTAGCGGCACCGCGCGCCGGCGCACCAGCGCGGCGCGCAGAATCTCCCGTTCCTCGTCCGACACTTCCACGAGAAACTGCTCCCCGCTCCCTGCTCCCTGCTTCACGACCACCGGCACGCCGTCGCGGAACAGGACCCGGTTCGATGCCACCGCGGGCACGGTGTCCCCAGGTGTGAGGATTCCCACCAGGTTCAGCGGGTCGGTCGCATTGATGGCGATCAACTGCTCCCCCCCCCCGCTCCCTGCTCCCTGCTCTCTGCGAGTGGTTCTCAGCATCCCGATGGCCTCCGGCAACGCATACTGCTCGCCGGAGAACCCCCCGACGAACCGCCCGCCGCGGATCTCGCCGCGTGCTTCGAGCCGCCGGTAGACGCGCAGGATGTCGCGCCAGGGCGCGAGCAGCGTCTCGCGCTGCACCAGCCGCCGGAACACCACGCCGTAGCGCCGCAGCAGCTGCCAGGCGATCGCCTCCGCCACCTGGTCTTCCGGAACCGCGCGCAGCGGCCGCACCCGTGCCCACCGCCCCGCGGTTTCCACGCCGAACGGCGCCACATGAGCGCGCCGCCGATACGCCCCGCGCAGCGGCTGCCTGCGCTCTGACGGCACGAGCAGCGCCCGCAGACCGGCGAAGCTGTCGGACGACACGAGACCCCACGCCACCAGCTCGGCCAGTCCCTTCTCGACCTCGGTGCGCAGCAGGCCCGTCGCATTCACGAGGTCGCCGAAGAACGACGCGCCGCGCTCGTCGAGCGCGCCCACGAGCATCCGCGCCGTCGACGACAGCGGCAGCGTCGCCGGATCCGGCTCGGGCACCGCGGACCGCCACACCTGGCCCCGTTCGCGGCGGAAGAGCGCGAGGGGAGTCGACCGAATGGGACCGGCCTTTCTGTTCCGCGTTCCCCCTTCCGCATTCCGCGTTCCCGTGAGCCGCCCCCACGCCAACTCACCGGAGAGGCAGAGCCCGTCGAGCCAGAGGGGATCGTATTGCGTCATCCGCGCGGGGAGGATCTCCGATTCCCACGCGCCGGCGGCCAGCTCGTAGCCATCGAGCAGGTCGAGCACGGCGGCGAGGCCTTCGGGGCCGTCGGCTCGCGTGTCGGGCGTGAGCCGCTGCCAGCGGAACAGGAACCGCAGGAAGTCCGCGGCGGCGACCGGCTCGATCTCGCGGCGCAGCCGGTCGAGCGTGTAGCGGTGAATCCGGGCGAGCAGCCGCCGCTCGCACCACTCGAGTCCTTCTACGCCTGAGGCGAAGCGGCCGCGCAGCGCAAAGCCTTCATGCTCCAGCGCCGCCAGCGCAAACTCCACGTCGGGAGTGGGCAGACCCAGCGCCGCGGCGATCTCGGCGCCGGTCGTCGGTCCCACCACCTCCAACCGCCCCCGCACCAGCTCGCGAATCGCGTCTTCCCGCGTCCACGCCTGGGCGCGATCGCGCTCGGGCGGCGTGACGGCCGGCTCGACCGTCGCCTGCGGGAAGGCGGCCTGCACCATCGGCACCCGCTCCGTCGCAACCCACAGCTTGCCATCTACGACGGTCGCGCGACCGGACCGGCGCAGGCTCTCGAACTCACCCTGCCATTCCGCATTCCGCAATTCGCTTTCCGCAATCGGCGCCGCGCCCATGACGAGCAGCGCATCATGGAGCTCGTCCGCATTTTCCGGGTCGGGCCACGCCTGGCTCTTCACCAGATCGATCGCATCCTGATCCAGCGTGCCGAACTCGTCGGCCGTCTTCACATCGAGCCCGCGGCGCGTGATCACCGCCCGGGTGCGGCGCTCCTCGAGCGGGGCGTCGTCGAGGAAGGCGTACGGCCGCGCGTTCAACACTTCGTGCGACAGCGGGGAGGGCTCCGTCGTGTCGCGGGCCACCAGCGTGAACTTCCCGGCCTCCATCTCCTCGAGCACGCGCTTCAGCCCGGGGAAGTCCATCGCCTCCACCAGGCAGTCGGCGATCGTCTGATTCACGAGTGGATGGTCGGGGATCTCGCGGTCGCCCGCGAGGTTCTCGGGACAGGCCAGTTGATCGGGGAACACCGCGGCGACGAGATCTTCGGCGTCCATGCGCTGCAACGGCGTCGGCACTTTCCGCCCGCCGCGGAAGCGCAGCACCGCGAGCGCGCGCGTCGCGTTCCACCGCCACCGCGTCCCGAACACCGGCGCGTCGAGCATCGCCTGGACCAGCAGGTGCTCCACCGTCGCCGGCTTCAGATACTGGAACACGTCGTCGAGCGGGAAGCTGTGCTGGGGGCCGAGCGACAGCACGATCGCATCTTCGGTCGCGGCCGCCTGCAGCTCGAAGTTGAAGCTGCGGCAGAACCGCTTGCGCAGCGCGAGTCCCCAGGCGCGGTTCACCCGGCTGCCGAAGGGCGCGTGCAGCACGAGCTGCATGCCGCCCGCCTCGTCGAAGAACCGCTCCAGCACCAGGCAGCGCTGCGTGGGAATGACGCCGAGGATCTGCTTCGTCGCCGCGAGATACTCCACAACCTGGCGGCCCGCGGCGGCATCGAGACCGGTCGCCTGGGTCAACCACTCGATGGCGGCCGCCGGGTCGTCGAGCCGATCGGCAACGTCCTGGCGCAGCCGGGACACTTCCTCCGACAGCTCATCGGTCCGCCCGGGCGCTTCGCCCAGCCAGAACGGCAGCGTGGGCGGCTGCCCCTTGGCGTCCGCCACCCGGACCTGGCCCGATTCCACCTTCATGATCTGATACGACGTGTTGCCCAGCAGGAAGATGTCGCCCGGTGTGCTCTCGATCGCGAAATCTTCGTTCAGCGTGCCCACGAAGGTCTCCGTGGGCTCGAGAATCACGCGGTAATCCCCCAGATCGGGGATCGCGCCGCCCGAGGTGATCGCCGCGAGGCGCGCGCCGCGCCGGCCCTTGAGCCGGTGGTTGACGCCGTCAAAATGGATATGCGCCGCCCGGCGGCCCCGACGAGTGGTGAACCCCTCCGCCAGCATCTGCACCACGTCGTCGAACTCGGCGCGCGTCAGGTCGCGATAGGGATACGCCGATGTCACCAGCGCGTACAGCGCCGCGTCGTCCCACTCTTCGTTCGCCGAAATCGCGACGATCTGCTGCGCCAGGATGTCGAGCGGCTTCTCGGGGATGATCAACCGGTCGAGCCGCCCCTCGCGCGTGGCGCGCAGCATCGCGGCGCATTCGACCAGCTCGTCGCGCGACAGCGGGAACAGCCGGCCCTTGGGAATCGCGCCCAGCCGGTGGCCCGCCCGGCCGACCCGCTGCAACAGCGTGGCGATCGAGCGGGTCGACCCGACCTGGATCACGAGATCGACCGACCCGATGTCGATCCCCAGCTCGAGCGAAGCCGTGGCCACGAGGGCCTGTAGCTCGCCCTTCTTCAGTCGCTCCTCAGCCTCCAAGCGCTTTTCGCGTGACAAGCTGCCATGATGGCTCGTGATGCGATCGGCGCCGAGGCGCTCGGAGAGATGCATCGTCAGGCGCTCGCACAGCCGGCGCGTGTTCACGAAGACGAGCGTGGTCTTGTGCTGGGCGATGAGCTCCGCGATACGCGCGTTGACCTCGTCCCACACTTCGGCCGCCATCACCGCCTCGAGCGGCGAGGGCGGCACCTCAATCGCCAGATCGAGCGTCCGGATGTGACCCGCGTCCACGATCGCGGGCATGGCCGCGTGCGTCCCGACCAGGAACCGCGCGATCTCCTCGATGGGCCGCTGAGTCGCCGAGAGGCCGATCCGCTGGGCCCGCGTCCCCGTCAGGGCATCGAGCCGGGCCAGCGATAACGCCAGATGGCTGCCCCGCTTATCGCGGGCGACGGCGTGGATCTCGTCGACGATGACCGTCCGCACGGTGCGCAGCATCTCGCGCGCTCGCTCGGACGTCAGGATCAGATAGAGCGATTCCGGCGTCGTGACGAGGATGTGCGGCGGCTGCTTGACCATCGCCTGCCGCTCCGCCTGCGGCGTGTCGCCCGTCCGCAGCAGCGTCCGGACCTCGACGTCCGGCAATCCCTCCTGCGCCAGACGGTCACGGATCTGCGCGAGCGGCTCGGAGAGGTTCTTCTGGATGTCGTTGGACAGTGCTTTGAGCGGCGAGACGTACAGCACCTGGGTCTCGTCGCGCAGCTCGCCGGCCAGACCCTGGCGCACCAATCCGTCGATGGCCGAGAGGAAGGCGGCGAAGGTTTTTCCCGAGCCGGTCGGCGCCGCGATGAGGACGTCGCCGCCCTCGCGGATGACGGGCCAGGCGCGGCGCTGCGGCTCAGTCGGTTCGGTGAATCGGTCGGCGAACCAGCCCGCGATGGAAGGATGAAACACGGAAAGCGGCATACCGAAATATAACCGAAGGTCAGCTTCTCAGGCCGGCGATCCGCTCGATCGTCTCCCCGATCTTGTTGTTGGGCGTGGACGCGCCGGCGGTGACCCCGATCGTCACGGGTCCCACAGGCAGCCAGTCGCGCTGCTCGATCTCCGCCGCCTCCCCCACCGGCCGGTGGCGGATCACGCCGGTCTCGAGATCGATGCAGGCGGCATCGGCGATGTGGAACGTCGGCACCCGCTGCTGGCAAATCGCGGCCAGGTGCGTCGTGTTGCTCGAGTTGTAGCCGCCGATCACCATCATCAGGTCCAGCGGCTCGGCGATCAGCTTGAGGACGGCGTCCTGGCGCTCCTGCGTCGCCGAGCAGATCGTGTCGAACGTGCGGAAGTGCTGCGCCACCGCTGCGGCGCCGTAGCGACGGGCCATGCTCTTCGCCACTTCGCCCGCGATCGCCAGCGACTCTCCCGACAGCATCGTCGTCTGATTGGCGACGCCGACCCGCTCGAGGTCGCGGTCGGGATCGAAGCCCGGCGACACCTTGCCCTGGAACTGCTGGACGAACCGTTCCTTCCCCGCCGCTCCCCGCTCGGGGCCCTCGATGTACTCGCAGACGATCCGCGCCTCGGCCATGTCCCGCACGACGAGGTACTTCCCGCCGGGATACTTGTTCACCTGGCTCGAGGTGGCCTTCGTCTCTTCGTGGTAGTTCTTGCCGTGAATCAGCGCGGTGAAGCCGTCGCGCGCGTACGACTCGACGCGCTTCCACACGTTCAGCACCGATCCGCACGTCGTGTCCACCAGCACGCAGCCGATGGCGCGCAGGCGCTCGAAGTCGCGCACCGTCACGCCGAAGGCGGGAAGAATCACCACGTCGTCCGCGGTGACGGCGCCGAAGTCGAACTCCCCTTCCCGCCCTTCCGGCCGGTGCAGGAACTGCACCCCCATCGCCTCGAGTTTGTGATTGACGTGCGGATTGTGAATGATCTCGCCGACCAGGAACGTGCGCTTGCCGGGGAACTTGGTCCGCGTCTCGTAGGCATACTCCACCGCACGGTCCACACCGTAGCAGAAGCCGAACTCCCCCGCGAGGCGGAACGTGAGGTCGCCGACCGACAGCACGTACCCGGCGTCGCGGATCGCATCCACGACGCGGCTGTGATAGTCGGCGACGAGGGCCCCTTCGATGGCGCCCTTGAGACCGAAGCCTTTACGGAAATAGGTCTGGTCCACGTTGCCGCTCAATCTAACCGCACCCCGCCCCCGGCGCGTACCGCGTCGAGAACCCGCTGCACCTGCCAGCCGTCGCGGAACGTGGCAGGCTCGCCGGACGGCGGCGCGCCGCCGATGACCGCGACCATGTCGCGCAGCAGCCGCACGAACGAGCGCGCCCACATGTTGTTGGGCTTCGTCTTCTCCCACAGATCGTCGGGGACGGAAATGTCCTCGAGCGGCCCGCCTGATTTCCCGATCTCCAGGCGGGTTTCCCCCGACAGGACGAGCGTCCCGGTGCCGCCGGTGACCTGCCCGAAATGCCCCGGTCCATGGTGGGCGACCGTGCTGAGCGTGACGGTCGCGGCGACGCCGCTCCGGGTGCGTAGCACACAGGTCGTGAAGTCATCGGCCGTGACCGGGCGGTTCTGCCCCGATTCGTCCCGCCGCTCGGCCACGAACGACTCGGCCAGGCCCGCAGCCGACACGATTTCCGATCCGGCCCAGTAGCGGCAGAGATCGATGAGATGCGAGCCGACGGCGCCGAGAATGCCGCCGCCGCGGGCGGCGTCCGACCACCAGGTCCAGGGGGCGTCGAACGCCTGCGGACGGCCGTCGCCGCGCAGATAGGGCTTGAGGGACAGCTCGATGTGGCGGATCTCGCCGATCGCGCCGGACCGGATCAGCTCGCGGGCCCGGCGCCGGTTGGGCTCATAGCGCAGCTCATGGTCGACCCAGGCCACCTGCCCCGGCAGCCGCTGGGCCGCCTCGAGCATAAGCGCCGCTTCATAGGCGTCCAGCGCCGTCGGCTTTTCGCACAGGACGTGCTTGCCGGC
>JAUYMC010000092.1 GCA_030699545.1 Gemmatimonadales bacterium
ACGACCTGCTGAATGCCCACCCGCTGCACGTCGTCGGCGAAACGTTCCTCCGCATCCGCCACTGCCTCATCGCGCGCCCCGGCACGGCGCTGGACGAGATCCGGCGGGTGGCCTCGCATCCCGTCGCGCTGGCGCAGTGCCGGCGCTTCTTCGTGACGCATCCGGACATCGACGCGGTGCCCGCGTACGACACCGCCGGCAGCGTGCGGAGTTTGATGGAGGGAAACGCGGTCGCCGACGCCGCGATCGCGTCGGCGCTCGCGGCGCGGTTGTACGGCGCGGCGGTGATCGCCGCAGACCTCGAAGATCACGCGGAGAACTACACGCGCTTTCTCGTGGTCGCGGGCGACCCGACCGATGTGCGGGGCGCGACCAAAACGCTGCTGATGGTCACGCTGGACAATGCCCCCGGCGCGCTGCACCGCGCCCTCGGCGTGTTCGCCGCGCGGGGACTCGACTTGAGCAAGATCGAGTCACGGCCGCTGCCGGGACGGCCGTGGGAGTATCTCTTTTATCTGGATGTGCTGGCGACGTCGCGGCCCACGCTCGCCGAGGCCTTGGACGAGCTGCGCGGCTTTGCCGCGAGCCTGCGCGTGCTCGGCAGCTTCACGCCGACACCGCTCGCTGCTCCCCCAGCAGACGCAGCAGCGCTTCATAATCCACCGGCTTGACGATGTGCCGGTCGAACCCGGCCGCCATCGACTTGCGCCGGTCCTCGTTCTGACCGAGTCCGGTGAGCGCGACCAGGATCATGCGCTTCCCCCACGGCTGTTCGCGGATCCGGCGGCACACTTCGAGGCCGCCGATCTTGGGAAGCCCGATGTCGAGCAGCGCGACGTCCGGACGCAGGCGCTCGGCCGCCTGGAACGCCTCCACGCCGTCAAAGGCGACATGCGTTTCGTGTCCGGTCGCGCCGAGGAGCTCGGCAAGTGTCGTGGCGGCGTCCACGTTGTCGTCCACGATCAGGATGCGGTGGGTCGCGCCCGGGAATGCCGGAGCGGCCCGGGGCGCGCTTCCCGGGGACGGCGTCTGACGTTGCTCCGCCGCGACGGGAAGGCGTACGACGAATTCGCTCCCCGTTCCGGGTCCCGCGCTGTGCGCCGAGACCTTCCCGCCGTGCATCTCGACCAGGCGCTTCACGAGGGCCAACCCGACGCCCAATCCGCCCAGCGGCCGCTCGAAAGACGTGTCGACCTGCGTGAACATCTCGAAGACGTAGTCGAGCTTGTCGGAGGGGATGCCGAAGCCGCTGTCGCGGATCGAGACGACGGCTTCGTGCCCCCGCCGCTCCGCCGTGACCCGGATCGATCCATCCGGGGTGATGTAGCGGCAGGCGTTATTGAGGATATTGCTGAAGATCTGGCTGAGGCGCACCGGATCGGCGTACACCACGATCGCCTCCGTTGGCACGCGGACGTCCACCTGCAGGCGCTTCGCGGCGGCGAGGGGTTGCGCGCCGTCGACGACTTGACGGATGATCGGTGCCAGCTCCACGTGCTCCGGGCGGAGCTCGATCTTGTTGTGCGTGATGCGACTCACGTCGATGAGATCGTCGACCAGCCGCACCAGGTGATCGAGCTGCCGGTCCATCGTTTCGCGCGCCTGCTGGAGCGCGGGGGCGCCGCCCAGGCGCTTCACGATCTCCAGCGTGTTGCGGAGCGGCGCCAGCGGCCCGCGCAGCTCGTGCGCCAGCACCGCGAGGAATTCATCCTTCCGGCGCCGGCTCTCGAGGAGCGCGGCCTCGTGCCGGCGGATCGCCGCCAGGGTCCACCACAGGAGCCCGAGCAGCAGCACCATCTCGATCACCGTGCGGGCGGCCGTCGCGGCCGCGCTGCCCAGCCACTCGGCGTCTTGTGCTTCCAATCGCAGCCATCCGAGACCGAAGGCCAGCAGGATGATGACCGGCGTCGCGCGGCGGGCGACGAACCCCGCCGTGCCGTCGTCGCGCAACAATCGCATCGGCCCGAACTGGGGCACGCTGGCGATGAGGCCAAACGAAATCGCGGTGATGAACACCGCCGTCTGGAACGCGATCACCGTCAGTCGCGACCCCGCGTACAGCGCGCTGGCCTGGTAGAGGTGCCCGGTGGTCGAGAGCGTGGCAATGGCGAGGGTGACGAGCGGGAGGTAGGGTGCGTAGCGGCGCGTCCTCCGCGTCACAACCCCCGAGACGAGCACGAATGCCGTGCCTATCAGCGTCCAGCACAACGCGCCCGGTGGACCCATCCGTCCCGGGTCGATCACCCCGCTGCGGCCCCACGTGCGCTCGAACATCAGGGCGGTATTGAACGCGCCCAGATGCACGTCCGTGAGATACTGCAGCAGCGCCGTGGCCCCGAGCACGGCCACCACGATCCCGAGGACGAAGACGACCCAGCGCCGGCGCAGCGTCAGCGCGATCAGGGCGGCGCCGGCGCTCATCACGGCGACAGTGGTGTTGGGCTGGATCGAGATCCCGCTGCCGGTCCAGTCGGTCAGCGGTGGCACGTCCAACACCCAGCCGAGCAGCGACAGCAAGCCGCCCAGCAAGGCGAACAGGCCGAATCCCCGGATGATCGTATCGCGAAGGGAGAAAGACCGGCGTGATTCCATACCCGCATGAACGCAAACAACTCGTTGCTCGCGGCGCAAGCGAAGGGCTAATTTCGCGCTACCTTAGCGCCCCATGACCGACCTCATCACCCGCTGGAACGCCGCCCTCAACAGTCTCGTCTGGGGCCCTCCCATGCTCGTCCTGCTCGTCGGGACGGGCGTCGTGCTCACCGTCGTCACCGGCGCGGTGCAGTTCCGCCACCTCGGCACGGCGTTGCGCGAAGTGCTGGGCAAGCTGCGCCAGCGCTCGAGCGGCGCGGGCAGCGTCACACCGTTCCAAGCCGTGGCGACGGCGCTGGCCTCCACCGTGGGCGTCGGCAACATCGCCGGCGTAGCGACCGCCATCTTCATCGGCGGCCCGGGCGCGCTGTTCTGGCTGTGGGTGTCGGGCATCTTCGGGATGGCGACCAAATTTGCCGAGATCGTCATCGCGCTCCACTACCGCGAGCCCGACGCGGCGGGGGTGATGCGCGGCGGCGCGATGTACACGCTCAAGAAGGGGCTGCGCATGCCCTGGCTGGGCAGCGTGTTCGCCTTGCTGACCGCGCTCGCCGCGTTCGGCATCGGCAACATGGTGCAGGCCAACTCGGTCGCCGAAAGCCTGCGCGCGTCGTTCGGGGTGTCGTCGTGGATCGTCGGCCTCGTCCTCGTCGCCGTCACCGCCATCGTCATCTTGGGCGGCATCAAGCGCATCGCGGACGTCACGCAGTACCTCGTGCCGTTCATGGCGTTGTTCTATCTGGCGGGCGGCCTGCTGATTCTCGTGCTGCACATCGGCGCGCTGCCGCACGCGCTCGGCCTCGTCTTCGAGGGGGCGTTTACCGGTTCGGCGGCCACCGGCGGATTCGCCGGCAGCACGATCATGCTGGCGATGCGCTACGGCATCGCGCGCGGCCTGTTTTCCAACGAGGCCGGACTGGGCAGCGCGCCGATGGTGCACGCCGCCGCCCAGACCGATCACCCCGTCCGCCAGGGGATGTACGGGATCTTCGAGGTCTTCGTCGACACGATCCTGATCTGCACGATCACCGGGCTGGTGATTCTCGTGACGGGCGTGTGGGAGAGCGGGGCGACCGGCGCGGCGCTGTCTGCCCGGGCGTTCGAGACGGGCCTGCCGGGCGTGTGGGGCGACCTGATCGTCACGGCCGGTCTGGTGCTGTTCGCCTACTCGACGATCATCGGATGGAGCTATTACGGCGAAACGGGCGCCGTCTACCTGTTCGGGGCGAAGGTCGTCGTCCCCTACCGCCTGGCCTGGCTCGTGTTCATCTACCTGGGGGCGACGGGCTCGCTGCATCTCGTGTGGGACGTGGCCGACACGCTGAATGGCCTGATGGCGATTCCCAATCTGATCAGCGTGCTGCTGTCCATTCCGCTGCTGCTGCGGCTACAGCGGGAGTTCTTCGCCCGCCCGTCAGGTCGCTAGCCGCGTTCCTACTGTTGGCGTCTCAGGTCGGCCATCAGCTGATCGCGCAGCGCACCGGTCGCCCGGCCGCGGATGTTGATCAGTCCGCCGGAGGGCAGATTGTCGAACCGATAGCGGCGCAGCACCAGCCGGTAGCTCCCGCCCTCGGCGCGGTGCACGACGCCCGTCAATTCGACCGCCGCCTCGAAGTAATGATTCGCGTAGATCTGCTTGGCCGCGACCACCGTCATCTCGGGCCACTCGGGCGGGGTATAGACGACCTGATGCGTCACGCTGAGGATGGGGCGCAACCGGGGCAACGCGTCTTCCGACCAGAACAGCACGTCGCTCACCCCGGCCAGGGTGTGGTGCGGATACGACGTGAGGTAGTGCCGCAGCGAAGGCACGTTCTGATAGATGTAGGGCGATTCGGCCAGCAGCGCGGTGAAGGCATCGCTCGCGCGCACGTTGGCCGTGCGGCGATCGTCGTAGATCGCCATCGCCGAGTCGCCGCGGCGCCGGTAATCGGTGACGTACTCGACGAGCCGGCGGCGGGCGTAGGCGTTCATCTGCTGCTGAAGGTCCCGGGCCGACCAGTTCATTTCCGCCTGGATGCGCCGGATGTCGGCCGCCGGCAGCTTGACCACGCAATCGCCCGGCCGGCAGTTCTTCATGTCCTTCACATCGCGCTCCGAAATGACGACGCCCTGCACGTCCGCATCGGTGGGCGGCGCGCTGAAGAGGCCGAACCGCGTCCGTGAGGGCGCCCGCAGCGATTGCTGGAAGTCGCGCGCCTGGCGGGTGAAGTCGTCCCGCGAGACGGCGCTCGTCACGATGCCGAAGATGGCGATGTCGCGGCGCTGGGTGCCGGTTTCCAGCACTTTCACGACGGGCTCACCGCGCAGCGCCACGGCGACTTGCGCCGCATCGAGACCGATGCCGTCGCGCAGGAATTGGAGCAGGGACGCCGGGGGATCGGCGGGCGCCTGAACGGACACCATGATCGTGGCCAGGGCGACGAACGCGTGGGTCATGCCACAACGCTAACCGCGGGGAGCGTCAGGTCGCTACTCGGTTGCGCCCGGCCTCCTTGGCCCGGTAGAGCGCCTTGTCCGCCGCCTGGACCACCTGATCGGGGCTCGCGTGCCGGTGATTCCGCTCGGCGACCCCGATGCTCACCGTGATCGTGATTTGCTGGCGCGTCCGGCGTCCCTTGTCCATTTTCGGCTTGACGCGGGGGCGGAAGCGGCGCCGCATGGTAAAGCGGCTGGTTTCCACCGTTTCGCGCAGCTCCTCGAGGTGCGGGACGCATTCGTCCACTCCCTTGCCCGGGAAGACCAGCGCGAATTCCTCTCCTCCGTACCGGTAGGCGGTGCCGCCGCCGGGGGTCTGCGCGAGCCGCGCGGCGACGAGGCGCAGCACGTGATCGCCGGCGTCATGCCCGTAGGTATCGTTGAACCGCTTGAAGTGATCGACATCGACCATGGCCACGCTGAACTGGCCGCTGAGGCGGGGCAGGGCTTCGTTCAGCGCGCGGCGGCCCGGCAGCTCGGTGAGCCCGTCGCGGTAGGCCATCAGGTACGACGCTTCGATGACCGCCACGACCAGAATCAGCCCGGACGTGGCGAGCCAGATGACGCGGTCCTCGGCGGCGCCGCGCCACGACATCGCGATGAAGGCCGCGATCAGGGCGTAGGCATAGCTGCGGACGGGCGCCTGGGGTTCGCGCATCCACGCCATGACGAGCAGCGCCTCGATCCCGAGGAACGTCAGGATCGCGGGCTGCGCGAGCGGCGTCCAGCTGGTCCACGCGGCCGGCAGCACGCGCGGCGTGACGATGCGCAGCGTCTGTTCCGGGAACGACTGCGCGAGAAACAGGACGAGGATGACCTGGATCGTGAGCAGCACCCAACGGACCAAGCCGGCCGGCGTGATCGTCCCGCGCTCGGGCAGCAGCGCCACCAGCGCGAGGTTGATCGGCAGCAGGAACATGGTCGCGTGGAACACCACGCGGTCGCGCGGCGTGTCGACGGCGCCGGTGACGACGGACTCCGCGAGGGCCAACAGGGCGGTGGCGAAGACCAGCCGCGAGCGATTGAAGCGCCAACCGAGCAGGAGCGCCGCGGCGAGCACGGTGAAGGGGTAGACCGACGCGAGCCCCTGCGCCGTTCCCTCCAGCGAGGGCAGCGTGACGAGGAGCGCGGCGCCCAGAAGGAGGAGCGCTTCGGGGACGAAGAGGGAAACGATTCGCTTCATGACGGCCCATAAGCTAACTGCGGGCGGGTTGACCCGCGTAGCGCGGAGTGGCGATATTCACCGCCCCTGGCGGTATCGTCTAGGGGACTAGGACGGAGCCCTCTCAAGGCTCAAACACGGGTTCGAATCCCGTTACCGCTATCGCAGGACCCGCCCCCATCGTCTAACGGCTAGGACACCACTCTTTCAAGGTGGGAACAGGGGTTCGATTCCCCTTGGGGGCATTCCTACTCCGCTTGGAACTCCCGCTGCACGATGCAGTTGCCGCCGGCTTTCTTCGCCGCATAGAGCGCATGATCGGCGACCAGCATGAGCTGGGCCGCCGAGGCGTGCTCCGCATGGCGCGGCAGCTCGACGAGGCCGCCGCTCGCGGTCACCGCGTGCGACGTCAGCTCCACCAGATTGCGCCGGATCCGCGTCGCCACGATGAGCGCGGCGACGGCGTCGGTGTCGGGGAGGATGACGGCGAACTCGTCGCCGCCAATGCGGGCCGCGATGTCGGTGCCGCGCAGACTCTTGTGGATCGCGGCCGAGACGCGCTCCAGCGCGCGGTCGCCCGCCTGATGGCCCATCCGGTCGTTCACGACCTTCAGCTTGTCGACGTCGACGAGCAGCAGGGACAGCGGGACCTGGTAGCGCCGGCAGCGCGCGATCTCGCGCTTCATGGTGGCGTCGAAATGATAGCGGTTGTAGAGCCCCGTCAGCGGATCGGTGACCGAGCGATGCTCGAGGACTTCGAGCTCGTCGTGCTCCACGATCGTCGGGGCCACGAGGTCGCCGCTGATGTTGAGCATGTAGTCGACGGCGGCGACGACGGGGCCGACATTGCGGCCCAGGCGGTTGCCCAGCTCGCGGCGATGCGCTTCGATCGCGGCGGAGCGGGTTGCGGCTTCCTGCTCGGTGAGCCGGGCGTGCGGGAAGACGCGCTGCAGCGGGAGCGTCAGCGCGTCCTCCGCGCCGGCGGCGCCGCCGCGGCGGTCCGATCCGGAGCGGCGGTCCATGCCGCTGCGGCGCTCGTCGACCGAGCTACCAGCCGATGGCATAGTTGTAGGACGCGCGGAAGCTCATGACGGCTCCAGCAGCGCATCGAGTTTGTCGATTTCGGCGCGGGCGCCAAGCCGCTGGAACGTCGCCCGGGCGCGCTGCGCCGCCGCCTTGCCCGCCGACGCGTGGCCGTTGCCGAGCAGCAGCAGGGCCAGGTCGCGCTCGGCGCTCGCCAGCAGCGCGGGCCGGCCGTGCTGGGTCGCGCGGTCGATGACATCGCACAGCGTGGCTTCGGCGTCCGTCTTCCGACCCGCGAGCGCCAGGGCGCCGGCCAGAATCCGGAGGTCTTCGGCTTCGCGCACGGGATCTTTGAGCGCGCGGTGCGCCGCGAGGGCCCGCTCCACCGCCCGCATGGCGAGGTCGCCCTCGCCGCGCGCGACGTGGATGTCGGCGAGGCCGGCCACGGCCTGGGCGGTGAGCTGCCGGTCGTCGAGCCGCTCCGCCTCCGCGATCGCCTGGTGGGCGGTCTCGAGCGCGCGATCCAGCTCGTTCTGCATGCGGCAGACGATGCCGAGGTTGTGGCGCGCTTCCGCCACGCCACGGGCGTAGTGGGCTTCCTGGTACGCCGCAATCGCGCGGGTGTAGGCGATGACGGCCCGCCGATAATCGCCCTGCATGTTCGCGATGATGCCGAGGTTGTTGGCGCAGCGGCCGACGGTCGCCATGTCGTTGTCGTCCGTCGCCTCTTCCTGCGCCCGCGTGAAGAAGTACGTCGCCTCGTCGATGCCGCCGCGCTCCAGCGCGATGGCGCCGCAGACGTTGAGCGCCCGCACTTCCATCATCCGGTCTTTGAGCGAGCGGGCCCGCAGCTGCGCGACCATGGCCCACTGCTGGCCCATCTCCAGACGGCCCAGCCGGGCGTGCGCCATGCCGAACAGCAGCGTGAGCATCGCCGATTCCTCGAGTTCGTCCTTGGAGCGCTGCTCCAGGTACGCCAGCAGCTCGGCATAGCGGCCCGCGTCGGCGAACTGCTGCGCCACGTGCAGCGGGGCCAGCGCGCCGCGCAGCTCGGCGGCGAACGCCTCGTCCCACCCCTGGTCGGCCAGCTTGCGGATCTCGCCTTCGGCGCCGGTACGGGCGAAGATGGCGCGGGCCGCCTGTGCCGCCGCGCGCGCCTCGCCGTCGCGTCCCGCTTCCCGCAGCACCACGGCGAGATCGCGGGTGGCCTCGGCCAGCAGCTGGGGGCGGCCGTGCAGCTCCGCGCGCCCGATCACTTCGCGCAGCGCCTTTTCGGCGCGCGCCGGCTGCCGCTCGGCCTGGAGAATCAGCGCCGTGACGCGCAGGTCTTCGGCCTCGCCGACGGGGTCGGGGAGGCGGCTGCGGATGTCGCGTACGCGATCGAGGTCGCGGCGCGCGAACTCCGGCTCGCGGCGGGCGGCGCGGATCTGGGCGCGGCCGCGGATCGTCTGCGCATACAGCGCTGCATCACCGGAGCCTTCGGCGGTGGCGACGGCCTGATCGGCCTCGGCGAGCGCGCGGTCGAGCGCGCCCTGCTCGCGGTAGGCGTTGGCCATGTTGGCGTGGCATTCGGCGACGCCGGTGCGCAGGGTGGCGCGGTGGAACGCCGCGATGGCCAGCTCCCAGGAAGCGAGGGCTTCGGCGTAGCGGCCGCGCAGATGGCTGATGATGCCCAGGTTGTTGGACGCGCGCCCGGTGACGGCGTGATCGCCGTCGCGGCTGGCGGCCATCAGGGCCTGGGTGCAGAAGTCGGCGGCTTCGTTGAGCCGGCCGCTGACCAGGGCGAAGGCGCCGCGGGCGCTGAGCGCATGGCGTTCGACCGCGGTGTCGCCCCGATGTCGCGATTGTGCGAGGGCCAGCTCCAGCCACTGGAGCCCCTGGTGGTGCCGCCCGAGGCGCGCCTGCGCGATGCCGTAGAGCAACGCGAGATGCGGCGTCTCCTCGAGCTGGCTGCGGTCGCAGCCGGCCAGGTATTCGATCACCGCGGCGTGATGGCCGGCGGCGGCGAGCTCGCGGGCCTTGGCAATAACCGGCCCTGCGGCGTCGAGCGTGTGTTTCACGGGTTGGCTCACCTGACTACCAGGAAACCACCCAATCCAGCACGTACCCCAGGGAGTACTCCGAGAAGTGCTGGAGCTCGGTCGTGAACGACTTCTCCTCCAGCGAGTGCGCCGCCGAGATGGACGACCACGGCGACTGTCCTTCGCGGTACCAGACAGAGAGGAGCTGGCTTTCAATGTAGGCGTCCGTCGAGTCGACCTGGGCGTCGCCGTTCAGGTCGCCGCCGGCGCCGCCGTACCAGATCTTGAGCTGCGAGGGCGCGCCGAACTGCGTGCCCGACGGCTCGAGCGACACGCCGAGCTTCGTCGTGTCGATGCCGACGGTGATGAGCACCGAGTCGCCCGCGGCGAGATCACCCATGCCGGGGACGAAGACGGGATCCGTGATGGTGAGCGCGAGGAACGGATTGCTCACGTCACCGTCGGCGCTTTGATAATTGATCCGGACGCTGCGGGATTCGCCGCGCACCGCCCAGAACGAGATCGAGTAGGTATCGAGGCTGAGGGGCGGCGAGAGCAGCGGGCCCCCCACGCCGTTTCGGTTCGGCCGCTCCGCCATGGCGGTGAGATGCGGCGCGTCACCCGAGGCCCAGCCGACGAACTGGGGGGCCGGAGGCAACGCGATGGCCGTCGGTTGATCCGCGCATCGCACAACAGACAGCGCCAGAGTGGAGACGAGGAGGAAACGGCGACCGACCATAGGTTCTCCAGGGGTTGTCTTGACGACGGCGGTCCAAGGTGGCACTTTGGGACGGAATCGGTACTCCGCCACCTGATTACGACACCGAAAGTAGGCGTATCTTGTCACCTGTCAAGCCCGAAAGTGGCCCGAAAATGGTCCCCGTTGCCGATCGGCTGGCGATCCTGCTGGACGTCTTCAGCCCGTGGGACGGTATCTCCTTGACCTATCGGCAGTTCGCGGCGGAGCTGGGCGGATCTGTAACCGAAGCTGCTATAAAGAAATGGCCGGCACGGGCGAAGTTTCCGGCCGACGTCGCCCGGCTCATCGCAGAAAAGGCTCGTGAGCGCGGACTGACGGACGTGACCCTGGAGTGGGTTCTCTGGGGGGACGGAGAAGGTCCCAATAGAGGGACTAAAAAAGTCCCCAGTGGGTCTATTCCTATGCCTGGAGCGCCGTTAGAGCAGCACCAGGCCCTCGACGCCCGCGGCCAGGAGGCCTCGGCCAACCAGGACCAGATCCTCACGATCATGCGCGCCACCGGCG
>JAUYMC010000093.1 GCA_030699545.1 Gemmatimonadales bacterium
GGTCCCTCGAGGACCTATTACCCGCTTGACGGGTTATTGGGAGCGAGTCTGTCGCATCCCGTGTTATCCACTCGGCCGGAGCCCTTCTCCCCTTGTCCTCCCCAGAAACGCATCCTTCCTTCTTCCTCAGTCGATGGTCGCCGGCCAACAGATCACGTGCGATCCTCGGCCGCCGGCCGCATGATCAACCCCATTCCTCCGCCTCCCGCAGTTGGCATGCCTCGTCAGTCTGAGGCGGAGCCTCGTTTGATGCTTGCGTCGATCGGCGTTCGCGGGCACTCTGTCTGCCTGATGGGTCGCCGGAGCAAGATCGCGTCGCACCGGAAGGCGGCGCCGTGCTTCGTTGGATACGTTCCAGGTCCCCCTGGTTCCATTCCGGCGACGCGGCCGGCGTAAACCTGGTCCGCGCTGGCGGAGCACGCCCCATGTCGTCGGAGCCGAACAGGAACCTCATGCGGCGCGTGGAGCGTGCCGCGGCGGTTCTTCTCGACCGGGAGGGGCGGTGCCCCTATCCGTCGCTGCGCCAGGATCCCGGGATACTCGCGCCCAGGGACCTTGAAGCCCGAGCCGACGGGGCCGGGGTTCTTGACGGACGTCCGATGATCGGACGGAGGGTCTTGCGGCGCCCCGTGGACCTTGACCAATGATCCGCAGCGGCGAGGGCGGCGACGTGAGCACCACGGGGAACCGATACTGCGAGCGGGCCGGCCTGAGTTCCGTCCCGCGAGTCCAGGACGTCCTGGCTCGGGACGAGGTCAATCTGTTTCACGCGATGGTCGTGGCGCTCCTCGAGCGGGGCGGGCCGATGACCGTCGAGCAGATTGCCCAGCGGCTGACCGGGGCGGGCGCCATCGCAGGAAGCGGCGACATGGTGCTGTCCCTCAAGAGAGCATGGCATGGGCGCGACCCCGTCTATCGGGATCCAGACGGCCGGCTGGGCCTCAACCTCTCGTCGTCGGAGCTGGACCGCATGGTGTGGCGCGTGGGCCTGCGTCCACCCCGCGTTTCGGCCCCGGAGCCGCTGCCGGCGCCGGCGCTGCCACGCGACGATGTGCCGCTCAGCGAGGAAGAAATCACGGCCGCCTTCCGCGACCGGAGCCTCTACGGCTTCTCGGCGCACCGGCAGGCCGCGGCCGTGCTCGACGCGCGAGCCCGGCCGATGACCGTGGGGGAGGTGGAGGGGGTCCTGGCCGGGATGACCCGGCACCGCGGCCAGCTCGCGGCTGACCGTGTTCGGTCCTGGAGGAGCCCACTGGTGTCGCTCGACGAGAGTGGACAGCTGAGGCTTGACCGCGGCGCTCCTGACCTTGGGGCCATGCGGCAGGCGGTGCGCAAGCTTGCTCGTCCGGTTCTGCTCCAGCACGCCCGGCAGGAGCAGTGGGCGAAGGTTCGTGGGGAGCAGGAGACGCTGCTGGCCGAGGAGCGACGCCTGCAGGCCCAGCAGGCAGCACGGCTGCGCCGCGGCGTCCTGCGTGCCGTACCGGAGGCCGAAGCGCCCCAGGCAATCTCGCTGCTGGACGTCGGCACCCGCTCGATTCGCACGTTCGTCGGCAGCGAGCTTGCTGCGGTAGAGGGCGTCCTGGCTGACCTCGACCTCCTGGCCGGGCTGTACGTCCGAGAGACCCTGCACGGGCTGGGCCTGGACCCGGACCGCTGGCGGCTGGTGGACCTCAAGCCGCCCCAGAAGAGCCGCCGGATCAACCGTCTCGGCCGGACGCTGGCGATCACGCCCGAACTGCTCATCTCGTCGACGACGGGCATCAGCCGGCCTCTCGGCGAGCCGGTCAGGGTCGCGCAGTACCTTGCCGGGGGGGAGACCGGAAAGCTCACCCGCAGGCTGGAGAGCGACGTGAAGGCGCTCCATGCCTTCTACCGGTATGGACTGCTGCACCACTGCGTCCGCCTGCGCTGGGGGTTCCTCGACGAGATGCTCCCCGTTGACTGGGCCTTGCCCGGCGAGCCGCACCTGCACGAGATTCTCGAAGGAGCCAAGGCGGTCGGCGCGCCGGTGGACCTCGTCGTCGGGTCGGCCCCGGGCTGGGCCGATCCGTGGTCGCGCGCTCGGCGGGGCGCCATCCTCGAGGTCGAGCCCTGGCAGGTGACGGTGAGGCTGGACACCGAAGTGTGGCGGTTCGACCGTGGGGACATCCAGGCGGTTCGCGTGGTGGGAGGAGCCGGTGGCACGTAACCGCACCCCACGATCGGCGAAGCCCGCCATCGCCGGGGTCCTCGCGCAGCTCCTCCGAGCGAGCGGCCCTGCTGCGACTCGTCGAGACAGCCGGGGCCGGGAGTCTCGCCGACAACATCATGCGACAGCCGTCGCCGGCGAGGGTGCCGATGCCGCGCCTCGGGACCTCGGCCTCCCGCTCCGCGGGCGCGATCCGCGCGGTGAGCACGTGCTCGTGAGGAAACGACCGACCGGGTGACGCAGCCTCTCTACGGCGTCGACTCCTGACCGGCGGTGCCGTTCCCCCCGCGGGTGTTCCGCGACACGTCATGTGCCAGTGTTTGTGTCACGAGCCCTAAGGCCGCAGCGCTTCGCGCAGCTCGCGGGTGAGCGCCTCGACGGTGCCGCGCGTGCCGCCCGCGAGCTTGCTCTTCCACTCCCCCTCGGTCTCGAAGCGCCGGTCCTTCAGGCGGTCGCCCCAGGGCTTC
>JAUYMC010000104.1 GCA_030699545.1 Gemmatimonadales bacterium
GACCGGCGACGCCGCCGGCGCGCTGACGGCGCTGGGGCAGGCCCAGACCCGCGCCCCGGCGCGCGCCGACCTGCACAAGCTCCAGGGCGACATCGCCGTGAAGGTCGGCGACCGCCAGGCGGCGCGGCAGGCGTATCGCGCCGCGCTCGATCTCGATCGCGGGTTCGTGCAGGTCTGGCTCGAGCTGGGGCGGTTGCACGAGCAGGACGAAGAATGGCCCGCCGCCCAGCAGGCGTACGAGGAAGCGCTGGACGCGCTCCCCACCTTCCACGAGGCCGCGCTGGCCCTCGCCGATCTGCTGCGCCGCTCGGGCCACGTGCGGGACGCCGTCGTCCGTCTGGCGGACATGCTGGAGCAGGACCCCTACGACATGGACGCGCTGCTGCTCCTGGGCCGCGCGCTGCTCGACGACAAGCGCAACGAGCAAGCGCTCGAAGCGTTCCGGCGCGCCCTCCAGTTCGACCCCGAACACACCGGGGCGCTCTTCTACCTCGGCGCGACGCTGGCGCGGCTGCAGCGCTACAGCGAAGCGGTGGACGCCTGGGAGCGCGTGACGCGGATCGATCCCGCCGGGCCGTTCGCGCAGCGCGCGCGCATGCACGCGCGCACCGCGCTCGACCTGCAGCACATCTTCTCGACCTCGGACGCGGCCTGATGGCGATCGAAGGCCCGCTTCGCGAGCTCGGCATCCACGACGTCTTCCAGCTGCTCGACCTCAGCCGGAAGACGGGGGCCCTGCGCGTCACGTCGGAGCTGCGGCACAACAACGGCACGATCTACTTCGATAACGGCGTGATCGTGTTTGCCGAGATCCGCAGCAACCCCCACCCGCTCGGCGGCCTGCTGCTGCGCACGGGCAAAATCACCGAGGCCGACCTCGAGCGCGCCCGCGACATGCAGCAGCGGGGCGACAAGCGTCGCCTCGGCGAGATCCTCGTGGCGCTGGGCGTGATCACCCAGCGCGAAGTCGAGCGCCAGGTGCGCTTCCAGGTCGAAGAGGTGGTCTTCGAGGTGATGAGCTGGAACGAAGGCTACTTCTCCTTCACCGAAACGCCGCAGAGCGACGTCCCGACCGAAGTCACGGTGCGGATTCCGGTGGAAGCGCTGCTGATGGAGGGCGCGCGGCGGATCGACGAATGGTCGAGGATCGAAGGCCGGATCCCGCACGTGGGCGTCGTGCCGTCGCTCGCGCCGCCTCCCGAAGGCGGCGGCGGCGAGCTCGACCTGCTGCCGCCCGAGTGGGAAGTGCTCGCGCTGATCGACGGCCAGCGCTCGGTCCGCGCGCTCGCCACCGAGCTGGGCCGCTCCGACTTCGAGGTCGCCAAGACGCTGTTCGGGCTCGAGAGCGCGGCGATCATCATGCTGCTCGACCCCGGCACGACGCGGCGCGGCCGCGGACCCGGGGCGGGCGGTCCCAGCCCGAGCACGGCGAGCGACGTCGCCGAGCTGATCGCGAAGGCGGAGCAGGCGCTCGAGGCGCACGACGTGGACGGCGCGCGCGCCGCGGCCGAGCAGGCGGCGGGGTTGCAGCCGCACGATCCGACGGTGCACCTGATGCTCGGCCGGCTCCGCCTCGCGCAGGGCCATGCCTCGGCCGCCGCCGACGAGCTGCGCCGCGCGCTGCGGCTCGATCCGCTGCTCGCCCCCGCGCATCGCCATCTCGGCTACGCCCTCGTCGCCATCGGCCGGTTCGGCGAGGCGCTGGACAGCTGGGAGCAGTGGCAGCGGCTCGCGTCGCGCAGTCAGGAGGAGATGGCCCAGCGGCCCGCGGTCGAACAGGCGCGGGACGCGGCGCGCGTCTTCCAGACGATGGGCGCGGGAGGGGGCGTGGGCCGTGGATGACATCCGCGCGCTCTCCGCGCAGCTCGCCCAGGACCCGGGGAGCCTGATCTTCCTGCGGCTCGGCGAAGCGCTGCGCCGCAAGAGCCAGCTCGACGCCGCGCTCCGCGTCGCGATCAACGGCCTCGAACGTCATCCCCATCTCGCCGATGCGCACGATCTGTACGCGCGCGTGCTCACCGACAAGCACGACTACGAGCGGGCGTTCGACGAGTGGGACATGGCGGTCCGGATCGCGCCCAATCACACCGGCGCGCTCAAGGGACTCGCCTTCCTCTATTTCAAGGTCGGCGATCTGGCCCAGGCGGAAGCGCATCTCGAGGCAGCCCGCCGCGTGGAGCCCGACGACCCCAGCCTCGAGCAGGCGTTTGCCATGATCCGGGGGGGAGGCGAGGCCGCCCCCGCCCCCTCGCCGCCCCCCGCCGCTACGGCACCGCACCCATTGGATGAGACGCGTGTCTTCGCCGGCTTGGAGGGCGCCAACGAAGGCTTGCTGCTCATCGACGGCGCCGGCCGCGTCTTGGGGGGGGCGTTGCGCGATGCGTCGGGCGCCAATGTCACGGATGCGGTCGCCGCCTACCTCGCAGGCGTGTCGCAGGAGGCGGCGCGCACCGCCAAGCTGCTCGGTCTGGGCGCCTGGAACGGGCTGTCGGCCGAGGGCCAGCATGGCAACGTCCACCTCGGCCAGCCCGCGCCGGACGCCTTGCTGCTCGTGGTGCGCGATCGCGGCATGCCGCTGGGCCGGCTCGCGATTCTGGCGCAGCGCGCCACGATCCTCGCGCGACGCTGGCTCGAGCGGCAGGGAGGGGGGGGGGCGTGAGCGCCGCGCTCGATCTGATCACGCGGGTGCGCGGTGTGCGCGGCGCGATGCTCGTCTCCGCCGACGACGGCCTGGTCGTCGAGGAGCAGCTGATGGAGGGCATCAAGGGACCGGCGGTGGCGGCGCTGGCCAGTAGTCTCGCGGGCCGGCTCCGTCGCGCGATGCAGGCGGGCGGCCTCGGCGCGGGCGTATTCTGGCACCTCCAGGCGGAGCAGGGCGCGCTGCTCGTCGTGCCCGCGCCGGGGGAGGGTGGCATTATCGTCGTGGCGGTGGCGGAGCCCGACGTCAACATCGGACTCGTCCGGCTCGAGCTGCTGCGGGCGGCGGAGGCGGTGGGATGAGCACCCGCGCCGTCGAGACGTGGACCCTGCAGCCGCTCACCGACTTCGTGAAGGAATCGTCGGTCCGGCTGGTGCTGGTGCTCACGCCCGCCGGGCAGGTGCTGGCGCAGTCGGGGTTCTCGCGGGCGGTGGATGTGATGTCGTCGGCGGCGCTCGCGGCGGCGATCGTGGCGTCCACCGATGAGCTGGCGCGCCAGCTCAAGCAGCCGCCGTTCGCCGCCCTCAACCATCAGGGCCTGAAGCAGGCCATCTTCCTGTCGACGCTGAGCACGGAGCGGGGGACGCTCGCGGTGCTGGCGGTCTACGATCTCGATGTTTCGTCCATCGGCCTGGTGCAGTTATTCTTTGAGCAACTTGCGGCGGACTTGAAGGCGGCGACCCCTCGAGGGACCGTGCCCAAGCAGGTGCTCGCGGCGCACTTCGAGCGCGACCTGACTGACAGCTTGAACACGCTGTTCGGGAGATAGCCCGTGTCCCTGGTGAATTTCACGACCCGCGAGATCACCTGCAAAATCGTCTATTACGGACCGGGGCGGTCCGGCAAGACGACCAACCTGCATTACATCTACGGGCGCGTACCCGAGACGCGGCGCGGACGGATGGTCTCCCTCGCCACGCAGACCGACCGCACGCTCTTCTTCGACTTTCTGCCGATCGATCTGGGCCAAATCTCCGGCTTCACGACGCGGTTCCAGCTGTACACCGTGCCCGGGCAGGTCTACTACAACGCGACGCGCCGGCTCGTGCTCCAGGGCTCGGACGGCGTCGTGTTCGTGGGCGACAGCCAGGCGCGCCAGCTCGACGAGAACATCGAGAGTCTCCAGAACCTCCAGAGCAATCTCCTCGAGCATGGGGTGGACGTGCGCGGCGTGCCGCTGGTCATGCAGTACAACAAGCAGGACCTGCCGCGCGAGCTGATCCTCACGCCGGCCGAGCTCGACGACGCCCTGAACTTCCGTGGCGTGCCGAGCTTTGCGGCCGACGCGCTGCACGGGCAGGGCGTGTTCGAGACGCTCAAGTCCATCTCCGAGCTGGTGCTCAAGAAGCTGGCGGCGGGGGCGACGGCATGACGACCACGCTCAACCCCCGCTTCACCTTCGATTCGTACGTCGTCGGGGCGGCGAACCGCCTCGCCGTGACGGCAGGGCGCACCGTCGCCGAGAATCCGGGGTCGGCCTACAACCCGCTCTTCATTTATAGCGGCTCCGGCCTCGGGAAGACCCATCTCCTCATGGCCATCGGCCACAGCGCCAAGGCGCTGGCGCCGCAGCTCAACGTCGAATACCTCACGCTGGACGAGTACGTCGAAGCGTTCCACGCGGCGATCGCCGCGGGCCAGGGCGACGCCTTCCGCCGCCGCTTTCAGAACGTGGACGTGCTGCTGGTGGACGACGTGCAGTTCCTCACGAACCGCAAGGAGATGCAGGCGGAGCTGCTGCGGCTCACCGAGGCGCTCCAGCAGGCGGGGCATCAGATCGTGCTGGCGAGCGACCGGCCCCCCGTGGAGATCGCCGACCTCGACGAGCGCCTGATCTCGCGCTTCTCGGGCGGCCTCGTGGTGGACATGGGGATTCCCGACTACGAGACGCGCGTCGCGATTCTGCGCCGCAAGGCCGACGAACGCGGCGCCAAGTTCCAGCCCGGCGTGCTCGAAGTCGTCGCGAAAATCGACTTCCCCAACGTGCGCGAGCTGATGGGGGCGCTCAATCGGCTGGTCGCGTATCAGGCGGTGAACGACACGCCGATCAACGCCGAAACGGCGCGCCAGGTGCTGGGCGTGGAGGGGAAGGGGGACGAGGGAGGGGGGAGGGGGGAAGCACTCCCCGCGACCGCGGTCGTCGCCGGTCCCGACGAGTTTTCCCAGTTCTTGACGGATGTCACGGTGACGGTGGGCAAAGCCGTCGAGGCGTGGCGCGCGCGCGTCGCCGAGGCGGTGCTGCGCTGGGACGGGGAGGGGTACCGCACCGGCCGGCTCGAGAAGCTGCTCGACCAGGAAACGCCGGCCGCGGTGGATGAGGCGATTGCCGCCTACGTGCACGATGTCGAGCGCCTCAAGGCGCTCGAGGCCGAGGTCGCCACGCTCGATCCGCAGGCGGCGGGGGGCAAGGTGTTCCGCGATCCGGACCGGATGGACGACGCCGAGGCCGCCGCGGCGAAGGTGCGCGAGGGCGCCGCGCCGCCGCCGGGGCCGTCGGCCGCCTTCTCGTTCGACATCTATGTCGCCGGCCCGTCCAACGACGTCGCGGTGAGCGCGGCGCGCGCCGTGATCGCCGCGCCGGGCAAGAAATACAATCCGCTCGTGCTCGTGGGCCGGAGCGGCCTTGGCAAGACGCACCTCCTCAACGCCGTCGGGCTCGAGCTCGCGAAGAAGAAAAAGGCCGTGGTCGCCTGTCTCTCGACGCAGGCGTTCGTGGATGAGCTGATCGCGGCGATCGACGGCGACCGCGTGGACTGGTGGCGCGCGCGCTACCGCCGGGCCACGGCGCTGCTGCTCGACGACATCCAGCTGCTCGCCGGGAAGGAGCGCACGCAGGAAGAGCTGTTCAACCTGTTCAACCAGTTCATCGACGGCGACCGCCAGCTGGTGTTCACGGCGCCGGCGCACCCCAACACCCTCGAGGGGCTGGAGGAGCGGATTGTATCGCGCCTCGAGGGCGGTCTCGTGGCCGAGATCGGCGATCCCGACCGGGTGCTGCGCCGCGCGGCGCTGGAGCGGGTGCTCGACGCGCAGCGCGTGACGGCGGATCCGGCACTGCTCGACTACCTCGCCGACCGGCCGATTGACTCGGTGCGCAGTCTGACGGGTCTGGTGCACCGCGTGGTCGAAGCCGCCGCGGCGCAGGACTCTCCCGTCAACGCCGGCCTGGCGCGCGAGGTGCTCGAAGGCCAGCCGGTGGGCGCGCGGCGCACGGCGGGCCTGCGCACCAGCGGCATCGTCGTGTCGAGCGCCGGCGGGGTGCGCAGCCGCGAGAAGATGGTGTGGGACTGGCCGGCGGCGTCCGACCGCGTGATCGAGGAGATGCGCTAGATGGCGATCAAGGGCTCGCTCAAGGAAGCCTCGCTCCCCGACGTGCTCCAGCTGCTCGCGCTGGGGCAGAAGTCGGGCTGCCTGTCGATCGCCGACCGTTCGAACTTCGGCTACATCTACTTCGACAAGGGCCGCATCTGCTACGCGTCGATCGTCAACCGGCGCGACCGGTTGGGCGACATCCTGGCCAAGCACGAGAAGATCACGCAGGAGCAGCTCGACGCCGCCATCCACCGCCAGGCGAAGGAGCGCGACAAGAAGTTGGGCGAGATCCTGGTCGCCCAGGGGGTCATCTCGCAGCAGGAGCTGGAGCGGTACATGCGGATGCAGATCGAGGAATCGGTCTACTACCTCTTCACCTGGACGCAGGGGACGTTCAACTTCGAGGCCGACGTGCGGCCCGAGCAGCAGGACTTCCTCGTCTCGATCAATCCCGAATCGCTGCTGCTCGAAGGCGCGCGCCGGGTGGACGAGTGGAGCCTCATCGAAAAGAAGATCCCCTCCTTCGATCTGATCTTCGTCGTGGACCGCGACCGCCTGGCGATCAGCGACGCCAAGCTCACGGAGACGCAGGACCGACTGCTGGCGCTGCTCGACGGCTCGCGCGACGTCAATCAGGTGATCGAGGACTCGGGGCTCGGCGAGTTCGAAGTCGGCAAGGGGCTGTACGGCCTCGCGACCGCCGGCTTCCTGCATCGCGCCGGCCGCACGGCGAGCGCCGAAGACGTCCAGATGACCGATGCCCGGGTGGAGGAGCATCGCAACCTCGGCATCGCGTTCTACAAGACCGGCATGCTCGACGAAGCGACGCGCGAGTTCCGCCGCGTCGCCGAGCTGCGCGGCACCGACGCCAACGCGCACTTCTTCATCGGCCTGGTGGCGCTGAAGCAGGCGCGCTGGCGGGAGGCGATGGAAGCGCTGCGGCTCGCCGCCGAGAAGGGCGGCTCGCGGCCCGCGGTGCTGCACAACCTCGGGCTCGCCTACGAGCAGCTCGGCAAGCTGGGCGAGGCGGAGGCGGCGTACGCCGAGGCGGCGACCCGCGCGCGCACCGATCCGCGCGTGTACGTGGGGTGGGGCGTGGTCGCGCTGAAGCGCGGCGACCACGGCAGCGCGGCGGGCCGGCTCGACCGCGCCAAGGAGCTGTTCGCCGAGAAAATCCCGCCGATCTGGTTCTGGGCGCGCGCGCTCACCGCGGCGGCGTCCGGCGACTTCGAGATGGCGGAGCAGGTCGCCGCACAGGCGGTCGAGATGCATCCCCAGAATGCCGTGTTGCGCAACAACCGGGCGGTGCTGCAGGAGCTGGCGGGCGATTTGCCGGCCGCCGAAGAGCTGGCGCGCGCGGCGCTGCGCGACGAGCCGTCGTTGCCGCAGCTCTCCAAGAACCTCGGCGATCTCGCCTACCGCGGCTCGCGCTACGACGAGGCGTGGGATCTCTACCAGCGCGCCGTCGAGCTGGCGCCCGATCTCGGCGACGACGTCTACTTCAAGCTCGGCAACATCGCCTACAAGCGAAACGCGCGCGAGCAGGCCAGCGCCCTGTGGCGGCGCGCGCTCGAGCTGAATCCCAAGCACGAACTCGTGAAAGCGAATCTGGACACCCTGAGCACGCTGACGTGAGTTCGCCGCAGGACGCCCGGGCGTTTCTGGCGCTCACCCAGAAGATCTCGCAGGCGCGGGGCGTGAGCTGCGAATCCTACAAGGACAAGTGCCTCAAGCGGCGCATCGCGGTCCGCATGCGCGCCCGCGGCGTGCACACCTACGACGATTACTCCCGCCTGCTCGATCAGGACCCGCGCGAGTACCAGGAGCTCCTCGACGCCCTCACCATCAACGTCACGAAGTTCTACCGCAACCCCGAAACGTGGCAGGCGCTGCGGCCGTATCTCCAACGCCTCGCCGAGCCGCGGCCGTCGCTCCCGCTGCGCATCTGGTCGGCCGGGTGCGCCACCGGCGAAGAGCCCTACACCATCGCGGTGCTGCTCGCCGCCCTGGGCGCCCCGGGCACCATCGATGCGACCGACGTCGACCGCGTGAGCCTCGAGCGCACCGCGGCGGCCGCCTACCCCGACACCGCCTTCACTGAAATGCCGGCCGACCTGCGGCGCCGCTACTTCGCCGGCGGGCGGCCCCTCCCCGCCATTCGCGACGTCGTGCGCGTGCTGCCGCACGATCTGTTGCGCGAGGCGCCGCCGCGTCCGCCCTACGACCTCATCGTTTGCCGCAACGTGGTGATCTACTTCGAGCGCCAGGCGCAGGAGCGGCTGTTCGAAACGTTCGTGAACGCCCTCACGCCCGGCGGCGTGCTGCTGCTCGGCAAGGTCGAAACGCTGCTCGGGCCCGCGCGCGAGCGGCTCCAGCTCGTGGATCCCCGCGAACGCATCTACGTGAAGCCGGCGTGAAGGAGAGCATCGTCAAAGTCGCCGACTGGGCGGCCGAGCGGGGCGACGGCGTGCTCGTGACCCTGGGGCTCGGCTCGTGCGTCGCCATCATGCTGCACGACCCCCAGGCGCGCGCCGGCGCCATGGCGCACGTCCTGCTCCCCTCGAAAAGCCTGGCGCGCGACGTCAGCAACCTCGCCAAGTTTCCCGAAACCGCCGTCCCGCTGCTCGTCGAGCGCCTGCGCGGCATGGGCGCCGAGCCGCGGCGCCTCGTCGCCAAGCTCGCCGGGGGCGCCAGCATGTTCAGCCAGCTGATGACCCCCGGCACGATCCAGATGGGCGAGCGCAACGTCGTGGCGTCGCGCAATGCGCTCCGCGCGGCGGGCATCCCCATCGTCCGCGAAGCGGTGGGCGGCGAGCGCGGGCGCACGATCCGCTTTCATGTGGGCGACGGCCGCGTGGAAATCCGCTCGGTGGGAGTCGATGCCGAAATCATCTGACGCGCTCCCGACGGTCCTGGTCGCCGACGACTCGGCGCTGATGCGCCGGATTCTCGTGGACATCCTGGGGGAGGAGTTTCGCGTCGTCGGGACGGCGCGCGACGGCTTCGACGCGGTGCGCAAGGTCCATCAGCTCGATCCCGCCGTCCTCACGCTGGACCTCGAGATGCCGGAGCTCGATGGCCTCGGCGCGATCGGCTACATCATGTCGGAGTCGCCGCGACCGATCGTGGTCGTCAGCGCGCACGCGGGGCCGGGCACGGCGACGGCGATCCGCGCGCTCGAGCTGGGAGCCGTCGAGATCGTGGCGAAACCCCCTCCCGACGCCCCGCGCGACGCCCTCCGCCCGGAGCTGATCGCCGCGGTGCGTCGCGCGCTCGCCGCCGACGTGTCCCGCGTGAACGTGCTGGCCCGCCCGCCCGCGCCCGTGGTGCACCCGCCCGAGCTGACGCTGCGCGGCCGCGCGCTGCTCGCCGTCGGGATCGCCGCGTCCACCGGCGGACCGCGCGCGCTGGCCGATCTCGTGCCGCGGCTGCCGACCGGGCGGGCGGCGGCGGTGCTCATCGTACAGCACATGCCGCCCAAGTTCACGCGCAGCCTCGCGGAGCGGCTCGATTCCATGAGCCAGCTGCGCGTCGTCGAAGCCGACGCCGGCGCCCCCGTCGTGGCCGACACGGCGTACGTGGCCCCGGGCGATTATCATATGCGGGTGCGCTCCAGTCCCGATGGTCCCGTGCTCGCGCTCGACCAGTCACCGCCGGTGTGGGGCGTCCGCCCCGCCGCCGATCCGCTGTTTCGCTCGATCGCCGAGGTGTACGGCCCGCGCAGCGTGGGGATCGTGCTGACCGGCATGGGCCGCGACGGCGCCGAAGGCCTGCGCGTCCTGCACGACGCGGGTGGCGGCGGCATCGCCCAGGATCGGGAAACGGCCGTGATCGCGGGCATGCCGGTCGCCGCGGTGCAGGCCGGCGGCGTGGACGCGGTGCTGCCGCTCGGCCAGATCGCCGAGCGCGTGGGCGCCGAGCTGGCGCGCCGGGGCCCGCGCCCATGAAGGGATTCCTCCTGGTCCGTGCCGAGGGGAAGGCGTACGGCCTGCCGGTGGCGCGGGTGATCGAGGTGGGCGACGTGCAGGAAGTGCTCGACGTGCCGCGCGCCTTGCCGGCCGTCCGGGGGCTGACGCCGTTGCGCGGCCGACTGGTGCCGCTGATTCATCTGGGCGCGCTGCTGAGCGGGGTGGCGGCGCCCGCGGTCCGCGGCGGCACGGTGGTGCTGGTCGAGGTCGGGCGCCGCCAGGTGGCGTTCGAAGTGGACGACGCCGATGCCGTCATCCGGGAGGAGGCGCTGCCGGTGCCGCACGGCCAGTCGCTCCCGTGGGCGGCCGGCGTGGCCGAGCGGGACGGCGGGCTCGTGCCGATCCTCGACCTCGATGCGTTGGGAGACCGGATCGGATGACCACCAAGGACGCGACGAGCGGCGACGAGGTGCAGCTGGTGACGTTTCAAGTCGGCGGCCAGGACTTCGCGTTCAATATTTTTCAGGTGGAGCGGATTTTGCGGTACGAGGCGCCGGCGCCGCTGCCCAAGGCGCCGGAGTTCCTCGAGGGCGTGCTGCAGTATCAAGGGTCGGCGGTGCCGCTCGTGGACCTGCGCAAGCGGCTCGGCGCCGACGCGCCGCTGCGCGACGACACGCGCACCGTCATTCTCGAGTACGAAGGCGGCAAGCTCGGCGTGGTGGTGGATACGGTGACGGAAGTGATGCAGGTGGCGGCCACGACGGTGACGCCGCCCCCCGGCATCGTGAAGGGGCTCGCCGCCGAGTACATTGCCGGCCTCGTGGTGCGGAACGGAAAGACGATCATCGTGCTGAACACCAACAAGCTCCTGTCTTCCAAGGAGAAGGTCGCCCTGAAGGGGGCGGCGTGAGCGAGTCGCCCGTCGCCCAGCTGCGGCGCGAGTACGACGCGATCTCGCGCCAGCTCGAGGGCGCGCCCGGCTCGGCCGAGCGCGAAGCCGCCAAGCGGGAGATCATCGCCTACTTCAAGAAGGTGGACGCGTTGCTCGGCGAGATGACGCAGCTGAAGGACGACATCCGCCAGCTGGTGGAGCGCTACAAGCGGGTCAGCGCCGACACCAAGCAGGCGGCGGCCCCGGAGTTCACCGGCCAGCGGCCCGCGCTCCACGCCGACCACATCGGCGCCTCGACGTTCATCGAGAAGGGCTGGAGCCTGATCTCGCTCGGCGACCACGTCGGCGCGATTCAGGCGCTCACCAAAGCGCTGCAGCTGTCACCCGGCGAGACGCAGGCGGAATCGCTGCTCGGCTGGGCGCAGATGCTGCACGAAGACTACGACGACGCGCTCGGCACCTTCCAGAAGGTGCTCATGAAGGAGCCGGCGAATTCGCTCGCCCGCATCAACGTCGGCTACATCTGTCTCAAGAAACGCATCTTCGGCGAAGCGATCGAGCATCTCTCGAAGGCGATCCGCCTCGACAACGACAAGAAGGCGACGCTGTACGCGCATTTCTATCTCGGGCTCGTGTATCTGCAGCGCGAGATGCACGAGGATGCGCAGACGTTTTTCCAGAAGACGCTGAAGCTCGGGCCCAACCTGATCGAGGCCTATTACGAGCTGGGCCGCGCCTACTGGTTCGGCGGCGACAAAGATCGCGCCACCGCGACGTGGGACGAGGGCTTCAAGGCGAACAAGTTCAATCCCTGGGGCAAGAAGTGTCAGGACATGCTGGAGCTGGTCGGTCAGGGCCAGGAACCGCCGCGAGACTGAGTCTCCTTCTCCTCCTCCTGCAGGGCCCGATCGCTGTCTCCGTCGGTCGCGTCACCGCCGTGGCATGGCCGGGACAGGAGCCGCTCGCGCTCGTGCTCGCCGAGCAGGCGGACCACGCGACGGGATTCCCCGGCATCGGCGCGCTCCCCGACCGGCCGCTGCGCCTGCTGCTCGCGCCCACGCGCCACCTCTACGACTCGCTGACACGCGGCCGGCTGCCGCACTGGAGCGACGGGGCCGCATTCCCGGAGCAACACACCGTCGTGCTGTTGACCGTCGGGCCGTCCGACCGTCTGGCCGGCAGCATGCGGCACGAGCTCGCCCATCTCGCGTTGCGCTGGCACGTGGGCCCTCGCGCGCCGCTCTGGTTTCAGGAAGGCTACGCCGCGGTGGCGGCCGGCGAGTGGGATCGCCTCGATGCGCTGCGTCTGAATCTCGAGATCGCGCGCGGCGTGCGGATGAATCTGGACGACGTCGATCGCGCGCTGCGGGGCGCGCGCGGCGACGCCGCGACGGGTTACGCGCTGGCGACGACGGCCGTGCTGCTGCTGCATCGCTGGGGTGGGGAGCGGGGACTCGATCCGCTGCTCGCCGCGTTGCCGGAGGCCGAGAGCTTCGACGCCGCGCTGCGCGCGACCTACCGGGTGACGGCCGATGATTTCGAGGCCCGCTGGCAGCGCGACGTCCGCTCGCGCTACGGCTGGATGTCGTGGGCCGGCGCGATGGGGATGTTCTGGGTGGCGGTCGGGGCGCTGCTCGTGGCGCTCGTGCTGCTGCGGCGGCGCCGCGATCGCGCCAAACGCGCGGCGCTGGAGGCGTCCCAACTGCTTGACGAGCAAGAAATTACCCCATAAACTCCATCGCTTATGCCGGATCCCGTCGCCTCATCGGCCATCGCGCGCTCGCGCCTGCGGTTTGGCCCCCGGAACTACATCCTGCTCGGCGCTGCGCTCGTGTCGCTGGCGGCGGGCTACTGGCTGCTGTCGCGAGGTTCTACGACCCTCGCGCCCGTGCTGCTCGTGCTGGGCTACTGCGTGCTGTTCCCCGTCGGCCTGGCCGTTTGACCGGCGACGCACCGGGCGAATAGCTCAGCGGTGAGAGCGCCTGCCTTACACGCAGGAAGTCGGGGGTTCGAATCCCTCTTCGCCCATTGGGGTAGCAGCCTGTAACGGAGGATTGACCAAGGTGAGTGCGTTCCGCGTCGTCGCGATGATCGTTCTGGCTGGCGCTGCCGGTGTGAGCCCGGCGTCCGCGCAGTTGTCCGCGCATCTGCCATCCGAAAAACTGCTGGTGTTGCCCTTCATGGCTGAGGCGGGCGACTCCGCCGCCAGCATTCAGTTCACGGACGGATTGCGCGACCGGCTCGCGCAGTCGGCGAAACGCTGGGTGCAGGTCATCACCAAAGCCAAGCTGTGCGAAGCGCTGGCCGCGTCCGGCTTTCCCTGCGACGGGATGCTCGACGATCAGCAGGCGCGCCAGCTCGGCCGCTTCCTCCAGGTCCACGCGTACATCACCGGCACGTTCGAGCGCGAGGGCACGGCGCTCTCCGCGCAGGTCCGCTCGTTCGACATCGGCAGCTCCGGCATGGCCGCGAGCTTCACGGTCCGCGACACCAATCCGGGGACGCCCGCGGCGCTCGCCGAAAAGATCGCGCAGCGGCTCGTCGCCGTGATTCGCACGAGCGAGCACGTGCGCGAGTGCACCCAGGAGCGCCAGCGCGGGCAGTTCGCCCGCGCGCTCGCGGCCGCGCGCAAGGCGATCGCCGCCGATCCCAATTCCGCCGGCGCGCATCTGTGCGTGGCGACGGTGTACGAAGCCCGCCGCATGTCGGTGGACAGCGTGATCGCCGCCTCCGAGCGCGCGCTGCGGGGCGATTCGCTCAACACCGCCGCGTGGGAAAACATCGCCCGCGGCTGGCAGCAGAAGGGCGATACCGCCAAGATGGTCGACGCCTTCATCCGCCAGCTCGGCGCCGATGCCCGGAACACCGGCAAGCGCCTCGGCGTCGCGCAGATCCTCCGCCAGATGGGCGAGCACCAGCGCGCCGTCGACCTCATCAACGACGGCCTCGCCGTCTCCCCCGGCGACCCGCAGCTCCTCGAGCTGAAGCAGATCATCTGCGTCGAAGGCTCGCTGCACCACTGCACGCTCGAGATCTTCGTGGACCGCGCGAGCGCCGACTCGACGCTGCTGGCCGACACGGCGTTCCTCAAGCCCGCGATCGGCGCGGCGCAGCAGGTCGGGGACACGCAGGCGCTGCTCAAGTTCACGGGCGCCGCCGTGCGCCAGTTCCCCAGCGACCCCACGTTCCTCAAGGCGCGAGGCGCCGCGTTCGAGCTCGCCGGCCTGCCCGACTCCGCGCTGGCGGTGTATCGCGCGGCGCTGGCCCGCGATCCGAACGACGTCGCGACCAGCCTGCTCGTCGCCAAGACGATGGTCGATCGCGCCGTCTACGACACGCTGGAGGCCCGGCGCCGCCGCGAAGCCCGCGACTCGGTGGGGCTGCGCGCGCTCCAGGAAGCGTTCGCCGTCCGCGTCGATTCGGCGCGCCCGTACGTGCGACCCGGCCTCGCGTCCTCCGATTCGACCCAACGGCTCTCGGCCGCGGTGATCATGCTGACGGGCGGCTCCAAGCTGGCGCAGGCCGCGTCCTACGACCGCGCCTACAGCTGGCTCGACACGCTGCTCCAGGTGGTCACGCCGCGCGTGCCGACCGACACGGCCGGCCCCCGCCACCAGGTGCGCGTGAACGCCAGCTTCTGGTACGGGCTGTCGTCGGTGCTGACGCTGAACAAGCCGTATCAGGACATGACCAAGCTCAAGACCACCGATCCGACCCGCTGCGACGTGGCGCGGGGGATCTTTGGCCGGCTCACGCGGACCAAGTCGGCGCTGCAGCTCGGCCGCCGCGTGCATCCGCCGACCGCCGATCAGATGCTGGGATTCGTGGCGCAGTACGAGCGCGCCAAGCCGCAGGTGCAGCGCGCGTTCAAGTGCTCGCCGGCGTTGAACTGACCCCACCTCGCGTCTATATTCCGGCGCTCTGTAAGGGGCGTGGGGGTTGTAGCTCAGCTGGTTAGAGCGCCGGTCTGTCACACCGGAGGTCGCGGGTTCGAGCCCCGTCAGCCCCGTCCCGACCCACTCGCAAAGGCTCCGCCTGTTTCCCCGGGCGGGGCCTTTTATGTTGTAGCGTGCTGAGTGCGACCATCCCCTACCACATCCCGGTGTTGGCGACGGCCGTGGGGGAGTGGGCTGCCGGTGCCCGCCGGGCGGTGGACGCCACCCTCGGCGGCGGCGGCCACGCCGCCATCCTCCTCGCGGCCGGCGCCGAGGTCCTCGGCATCGACCGCGACCCCGAAGCCATCGCCGCCGCCCGCGGCCGGCTTGGGGACGCGATGCACTACCTCACCGCGTCGTACGCTTCGTCCGCCGCGCTCGCCGCCGTCGGCGACTTCCGCCCCGATCACATCCTGCTCGACCTCGGGATCAGCTCGCATCAGGTGGACGCGCCGGAGCGCGGCTTCACCTTCCGCCCCGGCGCCCCGCTCGACATGCGCATGGAGGGAGAGGGGACGAAGGAAGGGGGAAGGGGCATCACGGCCGCCGACGTCCTGAATAGTTGGCCCGTGGAGCGACTTGCCGGAACCTTCGCGGAGTACGGGGACGAGCGTCCGTCGCGCGCGCGGCGGCTCGCGCAGGAGATCGTGCGCCGGCGCCTGCGCCGACCGTTCGCCATCAGCGACGACTTCGTGAACGCCATCCGCGCGACCCTCGGCCCGCGGTCCGGCCCGCCCGACTTCGCGCGGCTGTTCCAGGCGCTGCGCATCGCCGTGAATCGCGAGCTGGAGGAGCTGTCGGGCGCCCTTCCCGCCCTGCGCGACGCGCTCGTGCCCGGCGGCACGATCGCGGTGATCACCTACCATTCGGGCGAGGACCGGATCGTCAAGCACGAGTTCCGCGAATGGGGCCGGTCGTGCATCTGCCCGCCCAAGCAGCCGGTGTGCACCTGCCGCGGCCACGCCCTGGGCCGCGTGCTCACCAAGAAGCCGATC
>JAUYMC010000113.1 GCA_030699545.1 Gemmatimonadales bacterium
GTTGTCCCAACGGTGCCGGAAGCTGATCGAGGAGCTCTTTGGCGAAGGCAAGGGCTGGCACGGGCTGCGGCGCTTCCGTCGGCGCCGGCTGCGGCGCCTCCGGCAAGAGACGCTGCTGATCGGCTGGGTCTTGAACCTCAAGCGCTTGGCGAAGCTCCTCGTCCCCGCGGTGCAGCCGACATGAGCCCGGCGCGGCGCGGCGGCGCTCCAACCGATCACGACGCCTCAGGACAACAGGAGAAGGGATCCCCACGGTGACCGCACTCCTATTGCTCGACAAGGGACCTCTCGTCATGTCGTTGTCAGCAACCTGCTAATCCTCTCGGCAGCCGGCGCGTGCTGTCCTGCGACATGCTCGCAGGATATCATGGCGAGCAGTCCCGACAACGTCGGCGCCGCCGATGGTTTCCACCGCGCACTACGATGGCGATCCTGCCTCTCCAGTGCTGCCGGTTACGCACCATCCGCGACGTCGAAGAGGGCGCCTTGGCCCTGTAGCCGGTGATCCTGGGCCCGCCAGCTGCGACACTCAGACCGATGACCGCGCTCCTCATCTTTGCCATCGCGCTCCTTGTCGCGGTGCTGCTCTCGAAACTCGCGGACCGCAGCGTGCTCTCGATGGCCGTGCTGTTTCTCGCGGCCGGCTTCCTCTGTGGGCCTGGGATGCTGGAGTTCATCGCGCTCCAACCGCAGGACCCGGTGGTGCAGCGGCTCGCGGAGCTGGCGCTCTTCAGCATCCTCTTCACCGACGGCATGCGGCTCAACTTGCGGGAACTCACGTCGAACTGGCGTCTGCCGGGACGCGCGCTCCTTGTCGGCCTCCCGCTCACGCTGCTCGGCACCGCCGTGCTGGCGCACTACGTCGCGGGGCTTTCATGGCTGGAAGCGCTGCTCGTGGGCGCGATCCTGAGCCCGACCGATCCCGTCTTCGCGGCGGCGATCATCGGCCGGAGCGACATCCCGCCGCGGCTGCGCCATCTTCTCCACGTGGAGAGCGGCCTCAACGACGGCCTCGCGCTCCCGATCGTCCTCGCGCTCATGGCATTCGTCTCCCACGCCGCGCTGCACGCCGCGGAGCTCGCCGGCGAGCTGGCGCTCGGCATCGCGCTGGGCGCGGCGGTGCCGTGGGCCGGCTGCCGTCTTGAGCAGAGCCGCTTCTTCGCGGTGGGCAAACGCTACGAGCCGCTCTTTGCCTTTTCGCTCGGGCTACTGGTACTCGCCCTCGCCCTGCTCACGCACGCGACCCTCTACCTCGCCGCGTTTGCCGCGGGCATCACCGTCGCCACGGTGCGCTCCGACCTGCGCGATGAGTTTCATCAATTCGGTGAGATCGTGGCCGAGCTCCTCAAGCTCGCGGCGCTCCTCGTCTTCGGCGTCCTGATGTCACCGAACTTTCTCGCCGAGGTACCGCTCTCGGGCTACCTCTTCGCCGCGCTCGCGCTCCTCGTGGTTCGGCCGATCGCCATTGCGCTCTCGCTGGTCCGCAGCAGGCTCGGGTGGCGCGAGCGGATCACCGCCGGGTGGTTCGGACCGAAAGGGTTCGCGTCGGTGATCTACGGGCTGCTCATCGTGCAGGCGGCGGTGCCCGGCGCGGATCGCATGTTTCATCTCGTCGGCGTGGTCGTGGCCGGCTCGATGGTCGCGCACTCGTCGACCGACGTGCTCTTCGCACGCTGGTTCCGCCGAACCGAGGGCGACCTGAAGCTTCAGCAGTAGCTCCGGGCTGGTAATCACCTGGCCCCGGGGCTTCAGGACTCGCGCGCGGCCGGTGGTGAAAGAGCCCACCATGCGTACGCTCACGCGCTCCCGCTCGATCAGCTTGAGCAGCTCGGCGGTGACGTCGGAGTGGTAGAGCGCGGTGTTTACGATCCGCCTGTGCCTCCGGGCCATGGTGCGGAAGGGTTCGGGCGACGAGTTCTTCGAGCTGTTGGGGGTGACTCAGACCAGCTTGCCACGCACGGCCTTCCTAGGAGGACGGCGGGACGGGACGATCGCCCCGATTGAGGCGTTCCTCCAACTCTCCGATGTATGCGGCCAGCGTGTTGCCAGCCCGGTCAATCTCGGCGCGGATGGTGGTCTCGAGGCGATCGAGGCGCTGCATGGTCTCGCGCGAGGTCGTCTCCGGTACCGTCCGCAATACCGCGAGTTCGCTCTCGAGGAATTCGCGAAGCTGTGCGTAGCGCGAGGCCTCGGCGCTCTCCGCAAGCTGCCGCTGCGTCTCGAGCTCCCTGGCGTAGCGACGACTCTCCAGCAGCGCGAAGGTCTCCCGCCATGCCACCAGCATCGCGTAAAGGAGCGTGATGGCCGTCGTGACGGTGAGCATGATGACGCCGAGCGGAGCCTCGACGCGGGTGAACACGAGGGTCAGGGACGTCGGCGCGGCAAACGCCGACCAGTTGAGAGCAGCAAAGATCCCAAGGCCACCCAGGATCAAGAGCAAGAACGCCGTACGTGCGCGCATAGATAGGTCTCCCATCTATGTCCGGCGAGATGCCGACGAGCCGGACGATGGAGCTGCATCTTCGGAATCGACCGCGTCTTCCGGTCCTCATTGTGAATGAGGCGGGCGAAGGCCCGCTGAAGTTCGTCATAGCTCAGCGTGTCCGGCTCACCGATCAACATGGTCTCATCGGGATCGAGCTGGCGGCGCCGCTCCACGGTTTATACGAATGCCTCGGTCACGTCTTCCCCTCATGTGGTCGCATGGCGGGCCGCGCCCAGGAGCCCGACCTCGTCATTCAGGATGAGCCGGACGGGCATGGTCTCGAGTAGTGACTGCATCCGCCCC
>JAUYMC010000130.1 GCA_030699545.1 Gemmatimonadales bacterium
TGATGCGCGGCGTGCTCCCGGCCCGCCTGCTGCTACCGTGGTCTCGATTGTCGGTGGGGATTGACTGGCTGGCTACCGCCCGACGTTGGCCTTGGCGCGACGTGTTGTGCCGCTCCACCCTTGGCCTCGGTCCCGGCTGCCGTCCCTGTCGGCTGGTTCGCGGTTGTGGCCGCTCGTCCCAGCCCGTCGGGTCGTTTCGTTGTCAATGATCAGCGCCTACTGACACCTATATATTATATGATGCGGCCGCCAAGGCAAGCGAAATCGGACCCAGAAAGCAAGAAATATGCCAGAGCTGTAAGCATAGCATTATCAATGAGTTACAGGTTAGATTGTTGGCCTAAAGTGGCCTGGATTGTGAGAGTTTTAGGCCCGGGCACCGGCCACCCAGCCCCGGGGCAGGGGCTGGTTCCCAGCGTGGCCGGCCCCAGGCCGTCTCAGTCCGCCGCCTTCAGGCTCGTGATGTAGCGGCGGAGATCACTAAGCGTCGTGCAGTGGAACTGGTCGGGCCGGATGCGATGCTGCACGCAGACGCGGAAACTTCCTGGCACATCCCGCATGAACGTCAGGCGCCTGGGCGGCGGCTCCTGTGACGCGGATGCGAGGCCGACGAGCACGATCGCCACCGCCCAGCGTCCCATGCATCACCCCCTATCGGTACGATCCGCAGCACCTCTCCGCGCGCGTTCAGCAGCCAGCTCACCGGGCACACCCGACAGAACCACCAGCCGGTCTTCGCAGCTGCCCACCTTCTCCACCAACCGCGTCTCCTGGCAGCGTGGACACGATGGCATCTGGATCTCACACGGCCGCCGCGGTGCCGCCGCGGATGAACGCGACCCAGCCTCTCTCCTGCCAGAGCGGAAACAGCGCCACATCGCGGAGCACGTCGCCGTGGCCTTTCGGCATCTCGTCGTTCCGTGTAGGTTCAGGGAACGTCCGGAGGATGCCGAGCACGCCGTCTCCGATGGCGCCGAAGAGCTGCCACCAATCGCGTTTGGAATACAGGTGTAGATGCCGGGAGATGTTTCGGTGCGCGTCGCCCCACACCGGCTGCATGTCCTTTCGTACGGGTGTGCCGATGGTGACGAGCGTGCCCTTCAGTCCGTAGGCGAAGGCATACGCGGCGGCTTGGCCCGCGTGCGAGTGCGCGATCACGATCAGCTCGGCAGACGGGATGCGATGTTCGGGCGCGAGCGGCGGGACCGCGTACGCCAGAAGGTGATACCCCGCGCTCTCCCATTTTGTGTTGCTCCCGATCACGCCGTCGAGCGCCCCGCTCCACAGGTACGGCCGACCGTCCGGGGCGACGACTTCGATCCCGGCCGGCGCGAGCACGTCGCGTGCAAAGGGACTGTTCTCATCGTGCCAGTCCTCCCGGCCGAAGCTGTGCGTCCCGCCGATGAGGATCGCTTTCACCGCCACGCCTCGATCCGCGCGCGCAGCGACGCGAACTCCTCCAGCACCTGCTCGAGCGCGACGAGTGCCGCGCGGAGCCGCACGAGGAGCGCCTGCGTCCGCTGGTGTTCGGTCATTCCTTGATCCGGCAGGGAATCGGGATGACGCCAAATAGCTTCGCCTCGCAGCGTCGCGCGAGCAGCGCCTCACGCTCGGCCAAGAGCGACAGCCGATCCGCTTGGAGCGCGGCGACTTCGGCCCGCTGATCCGGCGGACAGGTCACGGCTGGCGGGCACGTCGGGCAGATCGGCGGCGCGGGGCAGGCGGGCGGCTCCACCGGCGGCGGCGCAGCGGCGACGATCTCGCACTCGCGCACCACGATCCGTGGAAGTGGGCCGCTCCAGGTCGGCGTCGCCGCCGCCTCCGAGGCGATGAGCACGTCCCATTGCCGCTGCGCCGCACCCTGGCCGGCGCAGATGATGTCGCAGGAGTAGCCGCCGCAGCGGTTCCCGCTCGTCTTGACGAGCAGTCCAAACGGGCCACCAGGCACGCCGGCGGCGTTCAGGTGCGCGGCAATTTCGCGCAGCAGCGCTGGCACTTGTGCCGGCGGGATCGGCGTCGGGTAGGCCGAGCGGTGAATTTCGACGATCTCCTCCGGATCGGACTGCGCCCAGCCCGGCGCGCAGAAGGCCAGCAGGATCAGCGCCACGAGCAGCGCGACGAAGGCAACGGTGAGCGCGCGCGGCGCGTGGTCGCAGGGATCAGGGGAACGGATGTCAGTCATGAATCACTCTCGCTTCCAGCGCGATCACCTTGCCGCGCAACTCTCGAAGATGCAGTTCCGGGATCGCCCCCGGCTGCACCAGCAGCGCCATGCCCTCACCGATGTTCCAGTAGCCGAGCGGTTCGTTATGCGCTTCGGTTGTGACCTTGCCTGTGCCGAGCGTGATGACGTGGAGCGGCGCAGCGGCTTCTCCCTCCCGCGTCAGTGGCTGCCCGGCGGCCTTGCCTGGGCATTGCAGGAGCGCGAGCCCCGCAAAGACGAACACGGTGACGGCCAGCAGGTCGCGCCAGCGGCCGATCACGCTTTCACCTCGGCCCACGCCCGCGACCCGTGCCAGACGGTAAGCAGCTTCCCGTCGGCGCGTGGCGGGCGAATGTCTATGTGCACAAAGCTCGGGTACCGCCCTACGCCCATCAGCCGCGACTCCGGCAGCCGCGCCCAGGCGTGAATGACCTTCCCGAAGTCAGC
>JAUYMC010000135.1 GCA_030699545.1 Gemmatimonadales bacterium
GGCCGGCGGCGGCTCGTCGGCGCGGTCTGGCGCTGGCGACGCAGCCGGCGAGGCCTCTCCGTGCGGCTGCACCGGCGCCTGGGCCTGGCCGCTGGCGCTCTCCGCCCTGGGACTGGCCAGGCCGGCGCTGTCCTCGACGGCTGCGGGCGCGTTGTCCTTCCCATCCAGCGCCGCTGTGCCGTAGCCGGGCTCGCCGTCAGCGTCCGCGTCGTCACGGCTGAGGATAGTCGTCAGGCGTCGCCGCTCCTCCTCGACGGCTGCCAGCTCGGCGGTCAGGCGGCGGCCTCTGGTAAAGGCGCCGAGGATCGTCGGCGCGAGGCCGGCCAGGCCGACCACGACCATGAGGGCGGCGACGAGGAAGACCACGGTCGAGGCGCTGATCTGTGGCATCTCTGTGGATAATCGGCGGAAATCGAGGGCACTTTAGGTGCAAACCCTAAGTGGCCTCAACGCGCTGGGATTCAGAGGAGGACCTGGTCCGGTGCCGGCTCCAGGCAGGACGGGTCGTCGTTCTTGACGGAGTTCACGCGGGCGGACACCGCGGTGACAGCCAGAAGCTCCTCGGGCGCCGGGCGGAGGAGGCGCTTCAGGGCATCCACGTCCGTCTGCCCCTCGTAGAGCCACTCCTCAACGGCGGCGTCCAGCAGAATGACGGGCATCCGATCGTGGATCCGGCCGACAACGGAGTTGGGTGGCGATGTGATTATCGTGAAGGTCCGCTCCCACTCCCCGGGCGCGGGCTGCCAGGACTCGTAGACGCCGGCGAACAGGAGGAGGCCACCATCGGGCCTGTGAAGCCAGAACGGCCGCCGCGCCTCCTTGCTGCCGACCCACTCGAAGAAGCCGTCCGCGGGCACAACGCAGCGGCGTCTTCGGAAGGCGTCGCGGAAGGGCCGCAGCCGGTCGATCGATTCGCAGCGGGCGTTGATCTGGCGCGCCGCCTGGCCGCGGTCTCGGGACCAGGTGTTGATGAGGCCCCAACGCGCGGGTAGCAGTTGCCTGTCCTCGCGGCGCTGGCGCAGGATCCAGTGCGGGTCGGTCGGCGCGATGTTGTAGTGCGGGCGGTACGCGGACTCTGGGAGCTGGTCCGCGGGCACGCCAAGCTCGGCGGCCAGGCGCTCGCGGTCCGGGTAGGTCAGCGTAAAGCGGCCACACACCGCCCAGTCTACCAGGGGCTCCGCGGCTCCGGCTCACCAGCGGATCGATAGAAAAGCGCGCCGTCGAGTAGCTGTAGTTCATAGGCGTCGCTAATACACATCAGACCAGGCCTGGGTAGCTGTGACCAGTTCCCGCAGGCGCTTCGGCCCCACCAAGCCTTGTCTATTGGCCTGCCCGATACACGTCCTTCGGCCCATGGAGGCATGTGCCGCAAAGGATAAGCTCCTATCGACACCCGACCCGCTGCCTGGGCAGCCGTGGCCGGCGCTGCAGTCTGTCGAGGCGTTGGGGGCAGGGAGTGCCCGCGCTCCTCTGTGGTGGGCGACGCAACCTCGGTCAGGAGCGACCAGTGGTTGAGAGCAACGCCAGCGAACGACGGGCGGAAGCGCCGCGGCGGATAGCGACGCTCTTCAGAAACCTCGTCGATCTCTGCCCAGATGCGATGGGCGTAGTCGCCGAGGGGGAGATCGTCCTCCTGAACGCTGCTGGCGCGCGCCTCTTCGGAGCGCCAAGCTCCGACGACCTCATCGGCCGGCGGATAATCGACTTCGTCCATCCGGACTCGCGCGACTATTTCCTGGCACAGGTCAGCGTCCTGACGGGGCCGGGCAGAGAGACCCGCTTCGAGCACAGGGCGGTCCGCCTCGACGGCTCGGAGGTCGACCTCGAGGTCGCGGCCAGCGCGACAGACCTGGACGGCCGCCCTGCGGTCCAGTTCGTGGCGCGCGACGTCACCGAGCGCAAGCGGACGGAGGAGCGCCTCAGGCTTTTCGTCGCGGCGGTGGACGCGGCGCCGGACGGCGTCCAGCTCGTCGATCTCGAAGGCAGGGTGCTCTACTCGAACCGTGCCGTAGAGGACATCTACGGTTACTCGCCGGAGGAGCTGCGCGGGCGGCACGTGAACGAGATGAACGCGGACCCCACATTCGCGGAGCAGGTCATCCTACCCACGCTCCGGAGGGAAGGCCGTTGGGACGGCGAGCTTGCTGTCAAGCATAAGGACGGGCACGTATTCCCGGTCTGGCTGACGGCCTCCATCGCCGGCGGTGGCGCGGGCGAAGCCCCGTTGGCCCTTGTGGGGATCATCCGGGACGTCACCGAACGCAAGAGACTGGAGGAGGCCCTGCGCGCCAGCGAGGAACGTTTCCGCCTCATCGCGGAGAACGCGCACGACCTCGTCTCGCGCTTCCGGCTGACGCCGCCGCGCGGCTACGAGTACGTGAGCCCTGCGGCCTTCAGGATCACCGGCTACGCGCCGGAGGAGTTCTACGCGGACCCGGACCTGGGCGTCAAGATCGTCCACCCGGACGACCGCGGGCTGCTGGAAGCCGCCCTGCTCCGGCCAGAGGAGTTCGATCAGCCAATCCTCCAGCGCTGGACCCGGAAGGACGGAACGGTCATCTGGAGCGAGCAGCGCGTGGCGCCTGTTTACGATGACTCGGGACAGCTCGTGGCCGTGGAGAGCATCGCGCGGGACATCAGTGACAGGAAGCGGGCGGAGGAGCAGGCCCAGGCGGAACGGGACCGCTTCGAAGCGATGGTGGAGACCTCACCCGTGGGCGTCCTGGTCGCCGAAGCGAGGAGCGGGCGCATCGCGTTCGTCAACCAGGAGGCGCAGCGCATCCTCGGCGTGGTCCGCAGGGACGCGGACCGGCTGGACCGGCTCGCAGAGGCGGCGACTTACCTGCGGCCAGATGGCGCCCCCTACGATGTCATGGACCTGCCTCTTCAGCGCGCCCTCTACCGCGGCGAGTCCACGCGGGCCGAAGAGATCCTGCTCGAGCTGCCGGACGGCCGAACAGTACCGACGCTGGTCAACGCGACACCCATCTACGGCGCCGACGGCGAGATCGAGAGCGCCATCGCCATCATCCAGGACATATCGCCGATCGAAGAGCTGGAGAGGCTGCGAAACGACTTCCTCGCCATGGTGAGCCACGAGCTGCGAACGCCCCTCACGGCCATCAAGGGAGCGGCGGCCACCGCGCTCGAAAGCGGCGTTGACCTGCGGTCGGACGAAGCCCAGGACCTCTTCCGGATCGTCGACGACCAGGTGTCTCGCCTTCGAGACCTCGTTAGCAACCTCATGGACATCACACGCATCGATGCCGGCGCTCTCTCGAT
>JAUYMC010000139.1 GCA_030699545.1 Gemmatimonadales bacterium
CGGGCACCACGCTGTACGCGCACACCGACGCCGCGGGCCGCTACCGGCTGGCGACGATCTCGGCGGGGGAGACTCGGGTCCGCGCCGCCGCCATCGCGTACGTACCCGCCGCGGCGACGGTCGCGTTTGTATCGGGCGACACCGCCGTCGCCGATTTCGCGCTCGAGCGGTCGCCGCTCGAGCTGACGCCGCTCGACGTCGTCAGCACCAAAGTGCCGCGGTTCGGCGACCGCCCCGCCACCAGCGTGGCGCAGGTGACGGAGCTGGATATCGACCGCCGGGCCGTGAACACGGTGGACGAGGCCATCGACAAAGCGCCGGGCGTGCAGCTCCTCAACGGCCAGATCAACATCCGCGGGTCCACGGGCTACGTGCAGGGCCTCAATTCCCGCGTGCTGCTGCTGGTCGACGGTGTGCCGATGAATCAGGGCGATCGCGGCGGCATCAACTGGGACCTGCTCCCCGTCGACCAGATCGAGCGCGTGGACATCCTGAAGGGCGCCGGCTCGTCGTTGTATGGATCGGCCGCGCTCGGCGGGGTCGTGAATCTCACCACCCGCGACGTCCCCGCGGGTACGCACGGGCGCGTCCGTGTCACCGGCGGGATGTTCGCCGATCCGCCGCACCCCGAATGGCGGTTTCGCGACGCGCCCGGCCTCCACGGCGGCCTGGACGTCACGACGTCGTACGGCAGCGAGACGGCGGCCGGCCAGGTGACCGCGGGCGGCCGGCACTCGGATGGATACCGCGAGCAGGACGAGCGCGATCATCGGCAAATCGCGGCCAAGGGGCGCTGGCAGGCCACGCCGCGCACGCGGCTCGACGTCTCGGGGGCGTGGGCCGTGGATCAGTACGACGTGCCGTTGAGCTGGTGCAGCCGCAGCGAATGCGACGACGGCGGCCAGGTGTTTCAGCCCTTCAAGGTCGACACGACGGAGCTGGGCGCGCGCACCGATTCGCGCAAGGGATACGTCGCGGCGCAGGCGCGGACGATCGTGTCGGAGCGGTTGGCGTGGCAGGCGCGCGCCTCATGGCTGCGCACGCACTTCACCGACGTCCGCCGCAGCGCGACCGAGTTCGCCGTCGCCAACCGGATTGGGGCGGAGGTGCGGGCGGAGTCGCACCCTGGTTCCGAACGCGCGGTGCTGGTCGGCGGCGAGGCCACGCGCTCGGACGTCACCAGCGACATCTTCGGCACGCACTCGCAGTCGGAGTTCGCCGCCTACGGAGAAAGCGAGCAACCGATCGGCGCGGGTGGCAGCGCGCGGCTGAGCGCCGGCGCGCGGATCGACTTCCTCGCCGTGGACGGGGGATCGCTGAGCGCCGTGGTCAGTCCGCGGGTGGGTGCAACCTGGGGGACGATGCGCGCATCCGTCGGCCGCGGGTTTCGCGCGCCGACGATGGCCGAGCGGTTCGTGCAGACGACCGCCCTCGGATTCCAGATCATCCCGAATCCCAATCTGCGGCCCGAGAACGCGTGGTCGGTGGAGCTCGGGCACACCAGCCAACCCATCGCGCGGGCGATGCGGGTCGACCTCGCGATCTTCTGGACGGAAGCCCGCGACTTGATCGAACCGACGCTCGTCACGACGGGCGGCACGCAGATCCAGCTGCAGAACGTCGCGCGGGCGCGGATCGCGGGACTGGACGCGACCGTGCTCGCGGCGCCGCTGCCCGGCCGTCTCACCACGACCCTCGGGTACACCTATCTCTACGCGCGCCGTCGCGACGCCTCCGGCGGCGCGTACGACACCCCGCTGGCGTTCCGGCCGCGGCACCTGCTGACGCTGGGCGCCGACCACACCTTCACGCGCCTGTCGCTGGGGGCCGACTTCCGCTACGCGAGCCGTCCCGAGCGGATCGAGCTCGAGGGCTTCGTCGACCCGCGGCGGGTAGCCGTCAAGACGGTGGACGTGCGGGCCGGATGGCGCGGGGGCCCACTCGACGTCCGGCTGCTCGTGGCGAACGCCCTCGGCTACATCTACAACCTCGTCCCCGAGACGCTGGCGCCGGTCCGTACCGTATCTGTCACGGCCGTCTGGGCTTATTAGATTGAGGGCCATGCTCCCCCGGATTCTCGCTCTCACGCTCCTGGCCGTGGGCTGTTCGCGGGATTCCTCGCGGTCTCCGGCCTGCGGGCTCGCGTTGATCGCCGGTCCGACGATCATTCAGCAGCAGCTCTCCAACCCCCGCGCCGTCATCCTCGACGCGCCCCGCGGGTTGCCGGAGTCCCTCCCTGCCATGGTGATCCAGCAGCAACAGGCGCAGGTCACGGTCGGCTACGATGCCGATGGCCGGATCGTGATGGGATATCGCGGCACGGGGTTCCCGACCCAGGGGGGGTACGGCCTGCTCGTCGTGGACGACACCTCGCAGCGCGCGATGGGCGTGCTGATCCTCGAATCGGAGGAGCCGGCACAGCATCCGCGGCTCGGCACCATCGTCGGCGGGTCCGCCGCGCTGCACCTGTACGGCGTGCGTGTGGATTGGGCGAGCGTCAGCAATCCCCGCTGCCCCCTGCTGGGCGCGCCCCCTCCGGTGACCGCGCCGGCACCACCCGCCCCGCCCGTCTCGACCCCCTCATCGTGACATCCGCGGTCGCCGTGACGGCGCCACGGCGAATGGTGGATGGCCGCGACCGCGTCACGCTGAGCGCGAGTTATGTTGTCGCCCTCGAGGAGGCGGGCCTCGTGCCGCTCGCGCTACCCACGCTGCTGGCGCCCGCGCACGCGGCGGCGGCGCTCGACAGCGTGCGCGGCCTGGTCCTGGCCGGCGGCGAGGACGTCGCCCCCGATCGCTACGGGGCGGCGCCGCATCCGCAGCTCGGGGCCGTGGATCCCGCGCGCGACGCCGCCGAGCTCGCGTTGATCGCGGCGGCGCGCACCCTGCGCTTGCCGATCCTGGCGATCTGCCGGGGCATCCAGATTCTCAACGTGGCCATGGGAGGGACCCTGTTTCAGGACCTCGACAGTGAACGCCCCGGTCCGGTGCGGCACGCCGCCGAGCGGAACCACGCGGTGCGCGTGGAGCCGGAGTCGACCCTCGCGGCCTCGCTGGGGATGCGCGAAGGCGTCGTGAACAGCCGCCATCACCAGGCGATCCGCGACCTCGCGCCGGGACTGCGGGCGGTCGCGTGGGCCGAGGACGGCGTGATCGAGGGCGCGGAGGCGTCCGACTCACGCTCGGGGTGGATGGTCGCGGTGCAGTGGCACCCCGAGGATCTGACCGAGCGGGCGCTGTTTCGCGGCTTCGCCAAGGCGGTCGCATGACGCCCGCCGCCGTCCCCGTCGGGTACGTCTTTCCGTCGAACGAATGGGTCGCCGCCTACCGCGAGGCAATCAGGGCATCGGCGGCCTATCGCGCGGCGTCGCTCGAATGGACGCACGGTCCCGTAGCCCTCGTGTTGCCCGCGGCGCCGGACATCGGCATCCGGGAGGCCGTCGGCATCTGGCTCGATCTCGAGCGCGGGGAGTGCCGCGAGGCGAAGCTGGTGAGCCAGGAGGCCGCCCGGGAAGCGGCCTTCGTCCTGACGGCGGAGTACCGTTACTGGAAGCAGATTATCCGCAAGGAGCTGGGGCCGGTCGCCGGCATCATGCGGCGGAAGGTCGGGCTGCAGGGGTCGCTGCCCATCGTGGTTCGGTTCATCAAGTCGGCCGAAGAGCTGGTCGAAGCCGCGACCCGGGTCCCCACGAAGTTCTTGGATGAGTGATCCCCAGACGGCATCGGTTACGGATGTCCTGCGGCGGCTGACCGACCTCTCGCACGAGCTCGCGGGCGCGTTTCGCCCGGCGACCATTGTCGAGCTCGTCGCCCGAGCGCTCACCGAGCAGTTCGCGCCGCACCGGTTGTCGGTCATGCTGCTCGACGCCGACAGCAACCGGCTCGCCGTCGCCTACCACAATGGCCCCCGCCCGGCGGGCACCGACGATGCGCTGTTGCAGCTGGCGTTGCGGCGCGGGCCGCTGGTGTTTCCCGAGGCGGTCGCCGCGCGCGCCGCCGAGCTGGGGGCCGCCGTCGCGGCGCCCGAGCCCGCGAGCTGGCTTGGCGCCCCCATCGTCGCGGCGGGCCGCACGCTCGGGGCGGTGTCGGCCGAAGGCGAGCGCCCGCGCGCGCTCGACGACGCGTCGCTGATGTTCGTGCGCGCCGTGCTCGCGCAGGCGGCCATCGCTCTCGAGAATGCGCGGCTCGTCGAGCTGCTCTCCAGCGGCAAACGGGAGTGGGAACAGACGGTCGACGCGTTCAATCAGGCCGTCTGTTACATCGACGCGGAGGGCACCGTGCGGCGCGCCAATCGCGTCTTCGCCGACCTGATCAGCCTTCCCGTCACGGCGCTGCCCGGGCGGCCCTGGCTGACGCTCCTGCCGCCCGCCTGGGCCGATCCGGTGTTCCGCCTCCTCACGACGCCCGGCGCGGGGCCGGTGGAGCTCCGCTCGGGCGAGCGCACGCTGCTGGCCACTGCCATCCCGAGCGGCGAGCCGGGCGCCGCCGTCTTGCTGTTCGAGGACCAGACCGAGAAACGCCGGCTCCAGGAACAGCTGCTGCAATCGGAAAAGATGTCGGCCATCGGCCAGCTGATCGCCGGCGTGGCCCACGACCTCAACAATCCGCTCGCCTCCGTGGTGGGGTTCAGCGACCTGCTCGGCGAATCGCCCGACGTCCCCGCGCGGCTCGCCGAGCCGCTGATGGTCATCCGCCAGGAGGCGGAGCGCGCGTCGAACATCGTGCGCAACCTGCTGTCGTTCGCGCGGCGTCAGGAAGGCGAGCGGCAGCGCCAATCGCTCCGGCCGATTCTCGAGTCGACGGTGCAGCTGCTGCGCAATCAACTGATGGCTTCGCGCATCGAGCTGGTCTTCGACGCCGAGCCCGGCCTCCCCGAGGTCGAAGTCCACGCGAACCAGATCAAGCAGGTCTTCGTCAACATCATCAACAACGCCGCTCAGGCGATCATGGGACACCGCAGCAGCGGCGGCCGCGTGACCGTGCTCGCCCAGTGCCAACCCGACGGCGTGACCATCAGCTTCAGCGACAACGGCCCCGGGATCCCCGCAGCCGTGGCGCAACGGGTGTTCGAGCCCTTCTTCAGCACCAAATCGGAAGGCGAAGGGACCGGCCTCGGACTGTCGATCTGTCACGGCATCGTGAACGAGCACGGTGGAACGATGACGGTCGACCCCGGCGGCAGCGGTGGCGGCGCGACGTTCACGGTGGAGCTGCCGGCGGCGGATCGGCCCGGCCTGCCCATCACCGCCCCCGGCGACGCCCGCGCGGCGTCGGCCGCGGCGGCGCCCCACCCCGCCGAGCCCGCCGAGCACCTGCGCATCCTCGTCGTGGACG
>JAUYMC010000141.1 GCA_030699545.1 Gemmatimonadales bacterium
CACCGCGGCGCCGATCCAGGTGCCGTTCAAGTGGTCCGACGGCTACCTAATCGGCTTCCACGGCAGCTCCGTTGACTTTGGGCCGCCGGCGGTGGCCGACCTGTTCACGCAGGCGATAACAGCGGTGAACATCGCCATAAACGCCAGCAAGCCGAACATAATCACGAACGGCGACACGCTCGCCTACGCCACCTTCGCCGATCTTTTTCCGGCCGGCGCAGGCGTCCAGCCGATGCTCCGGCGCATCTACCAGAACGACGTCGTCGAGGTCACCTACCAGAACCAGGCCCCGCCCGGAGGCCCGACCGTCGTGCCTCGCCTGGTGTTCGGGTTCTGGTCCACTGGTAGATCGGAGCAGTAGTGTCCGGCCAGCGCTGGGCGCCCTGGGACGAGCCGGCCGAGGTGAGCGCGGCCAACGTCCGGCTGCATCCCGCTGTTGTCGCCAGCTCGCCCCCTGGCCCGACGCAAAGCCTGATCGCCCTCGAGGGGCGCCGCAATAGCGCCGACGCGTGGATCCGCTGTCCGGCGTCGTGGGTGGCGGTCGTGCTTGAACTGCGGGTGGAGCTCGGCGGCATGGTGGCCATCGTCGACCGCGCCGCGGTGGCGCAGATCGATGGCGCGCGCGCCGCGAGCGACGGCAGCGTAAGCGGCGTAATGTTCTCTCTGCGTGATCGCACTTTTGACCAGGTGGAGCTCGTCGCCTATCCACCGGGGAGCGAGCTGGCGGCCGGCGGCGCGGACTTCCGCCTCGCGGCCTGGACCGATCACAGCGTCGCCGGCGACCGGGCCACGCAGCAGCCGGCGCGGCTGTTCTCGGACGGCCGGGAGGATCAACACTTCGACGCCGACCTATTGGCCGGCGCGAACCCCGTGTTCGGTGCGCCGGCCGACGGCGGACGCATCGAGATCGCTCGCGTCGTCTTGACGAGCACCGACGCCGTCTCGCGGCTCGTCGAGCTCACCGATCCGACGAGCGGGCTGGTGTTCGGCTCCTGGCGCACTCCCACCGGCGGGGGGGTGATCGTCGAGCCCATCTTCTACCCAGCGCGATTTCCGCGCGGCGCGCCCGCTGATCTGGTCTTGAGCGGTCTGACCCTGGGCAGCTTCGTGCGCGCGAGCGTGACGGGGTATACTCGGTGACGGCGGAGACGTGACACCATGACCATTAGGCTCACTCAGCAGACGATCGATCTCGGAGACGCGCCGCTCGCAGGCATGCCGCCGGCGCCGCTGACCAGCGCGCGCTTGCTCTACGACGACGCCACCGGCCTGATCTACGTCAGTGCCAACGGCGGAGCGTACAACCCGCTCGCGCTCGGCACGAGCGACGGCTGGACGCGCGAGTTGCTCCCCACCCCCTATGTGCGCCTCGACTTCGCGACAGACCAGGTGGACGTCGGGGCGAACCCTCCCGCGCCCCCGCCGGCGGGGACGAAGATGCGGATCACTGCCGATGTCGCCAGCGCCAGCGGCGGCGCCACGCTCGATGTGCTCGGCCTCGGGCAGAGCGACTACACCTCGGCGGTGCGTGTCACGCAGGCTCGCACGGGGGGGCTGGCGTTTTTCGGGGCGCTGCCGGCCTACGCTGCGGAGCTGACCGGCGACCCTGCGGACGATGCCACGGGGGCGCTGATTGGGTTCAGCGTCACGCGCCAGGACATGGCCGGCTCTCCCGCCGTCGCCTTTGGATTCCACGGGCGCCGCGATCCGGTGACCGCGGACGCGCTCGCCTGGTGGGGAGTCTACGAGGGCGGCATGATGCAGCTCAGCACGTTCGACGACGTGCTCGTGCCTGTGCCAGCGTCGCTCGACATCATCCTAAACCCAGGAGCGCGGCCGGGCGCCGGGCTCTTTGGCACCGTCTTGTGCCTCCCACAGGACCCCGGATCGGTGCCGCTCACTGCGCGCGGCGCGGTGGCCCAAACCGCGCCACTGCTAGAGATCCGCGATGCGACCGGTGCGGTGGTCGTGACGAGCACGGCGACAGGCGGCATCGTCGCTGAGGCCGCGATGGATCCGGCATCGGTCCGCTTCATGTCGCGGCCGAACGCCTTGCAGTCGGGCGACCTCTACCAGGCGACCGACGCGGCGGACTTGCCGCGGTGGCGCGTGGGCGCGTCGCTGGACATGCTGCTGCAGGACGCGGCAGGCACCGTGTGGGTAGAGTGCACGCAGGCCGGCGCGGTGGCCTGTGAGCGGGTGGTGCCGTCGGTGGGCGCCGCGGGCGTGCTCGAGCTGGCGAACGCCATCGGGCAGACCGTCGTGGAGATCGACGACGACGGCGCGGCCGGCCGCAGGCTCGGCCTGTACGGCGCGCCGCCCGTAGGCCAGCAGGCGACGCCGGCAGCCCTCGCCGACAACAGCGGCGGGGCCGTCGGGGCTGCGGTAGCGGCGGCGCCAGTCGGCTATGCCGCCGGCGACTTCAACGACATCCACGCTACGATCCTGGACCGGCTGAACGCGATCAAGCTCGCGCTCGACACCATTGGGATCACCGTATGAGCCGCGACCGGCGCATGCGCCCGCGGGGCGACATGGGGGCGCTCGACGTGCCTTCCGCCCCCGGCCTCTCGTACGCTGCGATCTACGTGGGCGGCATGGGCGCGCTGACAGGCGCGGCGGCGGGCCTGGCCGCCGGCTCGAAGTGGGCACGGCAGGGGCGCGGGCGAGCGGTCGCGGCCGGCGCAGGCGCCGGCGCAGGGACGCTCGTCGGCACCCTCATGCTCTGGGCCTTCGTCGCCAAGAAATCGACCTGGTGACATGCGCCGCAGGCGAGAGCGAACACTCGGCGCGCTCGATCTCCCCGAGCTCGCCGAGACGATGCATCGCGACGAGGCCATCGATCTCGCGCACAGCGCCTACGAGCAGGGCCAGCGCGACGGCCGGCGGCGCGAGCTGCGCGACGCGGTGATCCTCGCGGTGGTCGGCGGCACGGTGGGCGCGCTCGCGAGCGGCCTCGTGGGCTGGGGCCTCGGACGCGCGGCGAGGCGCGGCCGATGAGCCGACGACGTCGTCGGCGAGCTGGGCCACAGATCGTGGCGCAGAACGCGGGCATGGTCGACGAGTGGACGGCAGGGCACGCGTTCGTGGGCGCCATCGCTGGCGCTGCGGGCGTCGGCCCCTGGTGGCTCGCCGGGGGCATGGTCGCGTACGAGGTCGGCGAGCAGTTCGTCGAGCGCACCGCGTGGGGGCAGCGCGCGTTTGGCACGGGTGGCCCCGAGACGCTGCTCAACGTCGCCGGAGACTCGCTGGCAATGGCGGCGGCCTACTGCCTCGCGAGGCGGTTGCGATGATGCTCGAGCGCCGGGGTCGAGCGCTCGCGCTGGTGCTGCTCGCTCTCTGCGGCGGCTGTCCGACGCGGCCGCCGCCGGCTGCGCCGGAGCGCTGCCGGTGCGGCGCCTTCACCGATGAGCCGTTGCCGCGCCGCTGTCTCGACTGCTCTCGGGCGTGATCTAGAATCTCAATTCTAGATTGCATTTCCCTCGAGCTGGGGTACACTGCTCGACAGGAGGCCGGCCCCTCCCCCGCACCGATGCCCCTGGGCGCTGTGCGTCCTCCCCCTCGGGGGAGGCCCCATTGAAGCGGACACGGATTCGCAGTCGAGGGGGGGCCGGCTGAATTAAAACGCCCCGCTCGACGCGAACACGTCGGCGGGGCCTAGTGACCTGAAAGGGAGGCCACCATGGGTACAGTAGCAGTAGCAGTAGAGGTAGGGGAAGAGCGCGTGGGACTCACGCGTGAGGGCCAGGAGCTGGTGGAGCTGATGGAGGAGCGCGACTGGGAGCTCGCGGTTGCGCAGCGGTGGCGGGGGCGAGCGGCCGAGTGGGCCGCCATCGAGGCCGACTGCGAGTTGGTCCGGTGGCTGGGGAGCCGGGCGGAGGAGGGGAGCACGGCTCGCTGGCGGGCTGTCGGCGCGTGCTACGGCGGGGCGCACGCCGCGGCCGACCGCGCCGCGGCGGCGCAGATCGAGATCAACCGGCTGGTGGGGCTGCGATGAGCGGGGCGCAGGGCGAGCAGCGGTGCAGGATCTGCCACTGCACAGCCGCCGACGCGTGCATCTACCTCGCGGCCTACCTCGATGGCGAGGTGCACGAAACTAGGTGCTGGTGGTCGCAGCCTGACCTGTGCTCGCGGTGCGACCACTTGGCGGCGGTGCTCGCACAGGGGGACGAACTCGCCGAACTCGCGCGGCAGGCGGCCGAGGTGTGCCACATGGCACACGCGGACGGCTGCCAGGACTGCCGCCCAGAGTGCGAGGCGGTGCTTGGATGGCGGGCCGCGTGCTACCGCTTGCTGCACCGCCAGCGGCGGCGTGTGGATGGGACAGCGCGGGCATGACCACCGTGGTCCATGGCCGGATCCTCGCGGATGAACCGCTGGGGCGGCTCGTTCGGCGGCTGGACTACCAGGCGGGGAGGCTGGCGGGCGGGCGCGTCGCGACCCTGCATCTGGTGGCCGAGTCGGGGGGCTTCGTGCGCTGGCGCGGAGAGGTCCACGGCCCCGCGCGCGTGATCTACGTGACCGAGTGGTCCGACCTGCCGGAGGATGCAGCGCGGCTGCTGGATGTCTGGTGCTCGCGCGAGAGGGAGGGGTGATGTTTCGCTCCGAGGCCGACCTCGTGGCGGCATGGGAAGCGTGGATGGGCGGGGAGGGGCGCCGCGATGAGCCGTCCGAGCGCGAGGAGCTGATCGCTCTGCTCCTGGCCGGGCGCGGCCTGACCGACGCGGCGCTAGCAGGCGGGGTGCTCGGCGCGGCCCGCGCGCGGGGGATGGATCCGGCCGAGTGGTGGGGGCTGGTGCGGCCGGATCTGCGCCGCCGGGCGCACCACGTCGACTTCTGGCTCGAGCACGTTCGGCGGCTCGGCGAGCTGGACCGGTGATGTGCTGAGGCTGTTCAGCCGCGAGGAGCTGCGCGCGGGGTACGCCGAGCTCGCGCGGTGCCGCCCGCGGGAGCCCTTCGCTGTCTACCTCGCGGGGCAGGGGAAGGGCAGTCGGCCGACGATGGGGTGCTCGCTGCGCTGCCTCGCCCGCGAGCTGGTCGGGCTG
>JAUYMC010000142.1 GCA_030699545.1 Gemmatimonadales bacterium
TCACCGCCTCGAGCGTTCGGCGATCCGAACGTCTGTTCACATTAGCGCATTCAGCGCCGCGACTGGGTGGCTCAACGGACGCGATAAGGGATCAGCCGGGGCGATCTACCGGCAGCGAAAGGCCCGATTCGTGCTCAAAACTCAGGCTAGATGAGACTTGGTACCGCATACCGGATGCGCGGGATTCCCGTGTCAGCCGTCCCAACCTGGGTCGATTGAGCGCGTTTGAGTCGCGGTGGGTCACATGGTGCGATCCCATAAGGGTGCTAATAAGGGTGCTTCAGCCGATGGCGCGCGCTCAGAGTTACATCTGACAACGCGACGGCCCGACGCATGAGTGGCTCGGCTGCGAAACCATCCGGTCCCGCTGTCCCGATCCGTGGCCAAGAACGTCAAAGCCTCATAACGAGGTTAGAGGTAGGCGCCCATAGCCTCGACCTCCGCAACGCATTCCTCGAGGGTCGGGAACGAGCCCCACACCAGCTCGCGCGTGGCGGCGTACACGGCGGCCATGGTCCGGCGCACATCTCCAGAGTCGGCCCATGCCGGACTCACCGCGAACCCTGCCTCCGGCCTGGGTGTCGACGGGAAGCCATGGCGGCGGCTGTTTGCCTCGGCATCGGCGGCGAGGGCGGCAACCACTCCCGGCACGCTGATCGCCCGCCTGACCCCATCGTCGCGCATGAGACAGAACACGTCGTATACGTGGCGGCCGAGCCCGGCGAGCGCCGCGGGCTCGGCAGCGAGGCGCGAGGCTCGATCATGGAGCAGCGCCAGCTTTTCGACCAGGGTGCGCTCGGGGCGCAGGGTCACGACGGAGACCGGTGCGAACTCCTTAAACGCATCGGGAGCGAGCCCGGATTCGATGGCGGCCGTGGCAAGGTACGAGCGCACCACGCGGCGCTCATGGGGTTCGGGTCCACCGCGGATGCCCATCTCGAGCCGCACGCCGGCGGTCAGTCGCGCCGGATCGGGATAAGCCGCCGGGTACTCGTACACCACGTCGCGCTTGACGCCGCGGGTGGAGGTCACCAGCCGCGGCTCCAGTCCCAAGTCCGCGCCGGCACGGGTCGCCACGTCCTTGAGCATCCGATCGCGCCGAGCCTCGCCTAGGCCGTCGGCCGGGGCCAGCAGGACGTCCACATCCTCCGAGAAGCGCTCGATGATGCCGTACGCCTTGGACAGGCTCGTCCCGCCCTTGAAGATGAGGAGCCCGTCGTCCACGGGGCGCGCGATGCTGCGCAGCAGCTCGACGACCCACACGTCCTTCTCCACGTCCGCCAGCGGCAGGGCGAGCCGCTCTGCGGCTGCTGCGGCAAGGGCCGCCAGATCAGCCGGCTGGTCGCGGAGGCGCGTCACGCCGCAGCGGCGAACAACTGCCCGAGGCTGGCACGGACGCCGGGCGGCTCGCGGTGCGCGGCCTTGACCAGGCGCTCGGGCCGAATGCGACCTTCGCCGACCAGCCCGCGGACCGCATCCGCCAGTGCCCCCGCATCGCTCTCGCCATGCGTCGGCCAGGCACGGATCGCCTCCAGCGCCGCGATCTCGTCAAAGGTGAGATGCAGTCGATCGGGATTGCGCCGAACATGGAAGCGGACGCCATCGACTCCCGTCGGCGCTGCTCCGACGACCGCTACCTCGTCGACCGATGGGACCTGGGTGGTGAGACCCAACGCGCGAAGCGCACTCCAGCCAGCGGGGCCAGCACCGGCACCTCGCGTCACCTCGAGCGCCACCTCCATCGGGCGTGGCCGCGTCTTGCCGAAGCGGCTGCTGACGCCGCGATAGTAGAGACCCTTCCGGGCGCGCACGATCGGGGCGTCGGAGGCCGCCAGCCGCGACAGTGCGTGCTCGACCGCGTGGCGCTGATGGAGATGGGTGGCAAGATCCGCGACCCGCAGGAACGTGCCGGGCCGGGCGCGTTGCACCCTGCGCTCGATCGTGGCTGCGGTTGAAGTTCTCATGGGAGCTTATCGTATCGACTTTCTCCCTTTTGTCAAGGTCGCCGGCGGCCGGAGTTCGTCCGCCGCCCGGTTGACATTTTCAGCACCGGAACCGAGCCTTCGCTGCCGGCGTCATGCAGCCGAGGAGGAAGTTCCATGGGTCTTCGCACGCTTGGAGTGCTGGCGGTCGTTGTCTTGGTCGCGTGCGCCACTCCCCCGCCCGGCCCGATGACTGTCGAGTCGGCGAAGTTCCCCGACGTTCGCACTCGTGCCAAAAGGGAACCCCCGAAGACAGTCCGATTCGTGCTTCGCGCGGTCCCGCTCTCAGGCCGATCAGAAGGAGGTCGCTTCCGGCAGCCGCCCCGCATGTCTGAGCTCGCGACCCACCGCCGGAGGGCGTACCCTCATGCGACCCCGGTGTCCGCCGTCACGACACCGTCGCCTGGATGGGGGCTCGCTAGGAGGCGTGCACGATGACGCGAGTTACGGCCGTGCCTCAGTCCGACCACGTGGTGAACCTGAACGATGGTCGATCCCTCGCCTACGCAGAGTGGGGCGATCTTGGCGGAAGGACGGTGGTCCTGTTCCTCGGCACGCCGAGCTCGCGGCTCCTGTGCCCCGACGCAGACGCGACCGAGGCGCTCGGCGTCCGGCTGATCACCGTCGATCGACCCGGGTACGGCCGTTCAGATCCTGATCCGAACCTCTCACTCTTGACTTGGGCCGACGACTACGCAGCGCTCCATCATTTGCTCGGCCTGCCGCCGTGTCCGGTCGTCGGCTGGTCGGGGGGCGGTCCCTACGCCCTCGGCTGCGCCGTTCGCGCACCGGCGCTCGTCACCTCGGTTGGCCTGGCGGCCAGCCGGGGGCCCCTCGATGAGCTACCCGATGGGTTCAGCGAGCAAGATCGATCCCTCGCCGAGCTTCTCCGCCGTGAGCGCGCCGCCGGCCTCGAGGGGATCAGGAACAGCGCCCAGTGGTACGCCGACGATCCGGGGTCGTTCTTTGCTGAAGGATGGGACGGCCCGGACGACGCGCTCCTGGCACAGCCGAATGTGCGACAGACGATGATCGAATTTGAATTGGAGGGGGCCCGTCAGGGCTCGATCGGGTACGTTGCTGACCAGGTCGCCAAATTCGAGCCGTGGGGCTTCTCCGTCGCGGATGTCACCCAGGACGTCGGCGTGTGGGTCGGCGAAGCCGACGACACGCGGGTACACAATGCGGCCGAGTACTTCGTCGCCACGATCCCGCGAGCGGCGCTCGTGACGTTCCCGGACACAGGGCACCTGCTGATTATCCCGCATTGGGCCGAGATGCTGACTTGGCTCCACTGATCGAGCTCCGGCGGCAGTTTTCGTTCTCGGGCCCAGCGTGGCTGCCGACGATAAGGAAGTCCATTCGGTCCGCGCGAGTCCGGCCTCGACTGAGGTTGCTTGACTTATCCGAAGTTGTGACTAGTATTGCGATATGGCAATACTTCCTGCAATCTCCTTGGACGATGCTCTTCCGGCCGCAGACGCTGCCCGCAAACTCGGCTTGTCTCTTCAGCGCGTCCGTGCTCTCGTGGCCGAGGGTGAGGTCCCAGGCCAGAAAGTGGCCGGGCGTTGGTTCGTCGACCGCTCTGCCGTAGAACGGCGTCTCCGCGATCCCAAGCTGGCTGGCCGCCCGTTTTCGCCGGCGCATGCCTGGGGCTTGATCGCCCTCGCGGAGGGCGATCAACCGAAGTGGCTTGACGCATCGAACCGCTCGCGACTCCGCCGTGTACTTCGGGAGCACGATCTGCGGACCATC
>JAUYMC010000143.1 GCA_030699545.1 Gemmatimonadales bacterium
CACCGCGCTCCGGAGGCCGGAGCCTTCGCTGGGCAGGTCGTCGGCGCGGAGCATGACAATGACGTCGAGTCCCCCGGCCGGCATCGGCTTCTGGAGGGCCTGGGCGAGCCCGCCCACCGCCTGCCCGGCCTGCGCCAAGGGCGCCAAGGTCAGGGCCCAGAGCAGCGCGAACATCAATAACCCTTCCACTGCGCTGCTTTTCCCGTAGTTCTGCATTGAAGATCCCACTTTCCCGGCGGTGCCTTCGCTTCCACCCATTCTACCTCACCCGCTAAAATTTAAGATCTGACCCCGCGAATTTTAGTTTTTGCGGAGGAGGGTGAGGCCGTCGGAGATGGAGAGCATAACGGCGTCAACGCGGGGATCTTTAGCGAGGGCGTCGTTGAGGGCGCGGAGGGCGCGGGTGTCATCGCTGTCGGCGGCGGGGTCGGCTACCTGGCCCATCCAGAGCACGTTGTCGAGCACGATGAGCCCGCCCGGCCGGAGCCGCGCCAGCACCGCTTCGTAGTAGTCGCTGTAGGACACCTTGTCGGCGTCGATGAATGCAAGATCGAACGTCTCGCTGGCCGGGAGCGCCCGCAGCGTCTCGAGCGCGGGCGCAATGCGAAGGTCGATCCGGGCGGCGACACCTGCCTTCTCGAAATACGCCCGGGCAAGCGCCGTGTACTCCTCGCTGATGTCGCAGCACGTGAGCCGTCCGCCCTCGCCGAGCCCCCGCGCAATGCAGATGGCGCTGTAGCCGGTGAAGGTCCCGATCTCGATCGCCGATCGCGCGCCCATGAGCCGCGCCAGCATCGTCAGCAGCGTTCCCTGCTCCGGCGCAATCTGCATGATGGCGGCGCCGCCGAAGCGCTCTCCGGTCTCGGCGGCGAGCGCGTCGAGCACGGGATCGCTGTTCTTCCCGTGCGCCAGGAGATACTCGTAAAGGTCGGGCGTCATCGCCGTGAACTTCATTGCGCCTCCTCGCTGTTCCAGTCGTCCATGCGCCGCCGCCGCTCGTCGCGGAAGTTCGTGACCTCGAGCCGCACGCCGTCGGGGTCGGAGAAAAACGCCGCGTAGTAGTCGGGCGCGTACTGGGGATAGTAGGCCGGGTCCGTCACTTCCATGCCACGCCGCCTGAGCGCCGCAGCGGCCACGTCGACCGCAGCCTCGTCCTCGACGCGGAAGCAGAAGTGATGCAGGCCCGGCGCGTAGGGGTCGTGCTCCGGCGTGCCGGCGCGCGCGGGCCTGAGCGAAAATCCGAACTGCCGGTTGTAGTAGTGCAGGTGCGGATCACCGGCGATCTCGCTGCGGCCCTTGCGGAACCCGAGCGCGCTCATCACCCCGTCGTAGAACTTCTCGGAGCGGCCGACGTCACGTACCGCGATGTAAACGTGATCAATCCCCGTGACCTCGACCGCCGCATCGTCAGCGCCGCGCATTCGCCCCCTCCACCATCGCCCCCACGCTCGAGAAGGTCGACACGAGGTAGGGCACGCAGACCGTCAGCCCCATCTTCCAGAGGCTCACGCCGTCGATCGCCCCGCGCGCGATCGCGTCGCCGTGATTGATCGCGATGAGAAGCGCGCCGACCACCACCGCGTACTTGAGCGCGCGCCTGACCACGGGGCCGCTCCCCGCGAGCCGGATCCATTCGGACATAGGTTGCGCCTCCCTACGACCAACCCAAGGGCAACAGCCCAGGCCAGACTAAGGGAGAGGCGCTCGAAAGATCAACGTGGAGGGATCGGGGAGCGGCGGCGCCGCAGGCCGAGGAAGGAAGAGAGGGTGAACAGCGCGGCGAAAAGCGCCGTGCCCGCGCGCGATAGCGCCGGTACGGATCCACCGCCGTTGATCTGAATGCCGGGGTCGGTGCTTGCCGCCGTGTCGACAACACCTCCGATGACGTCGAGGCGGTTCGTGCTGTAGGTGGCCCACACGCCCAGCCCCTGGAGCATCGGGTCGTTGTTGATGGCGTCGGCAACGCGGGCGGCGACCTCGATCGCCGAATCGCCGGCGAAGGTCGACACGCTGAGCGGCACGCCGCTCACGGTGATCTCGATCGAGCCGCCCTGGCCCGTGCCCGAGAAGGTCACCTGACCGGTTACGCCTTCGGCCTGGCAGACCGCCGAGCAGCCGTCGCCCCCGGCCGTATTTCCGTCGTCGCACCCCTCGCCGCAGGCGTTTGCCGCCATGCCGTTTCCACAGACCGGCGCCCCCATCCCCTGAACGGTGACGTCGTCGACGTAGAAGCCCTCGAAAACGTTCTGCGTTCCGTCCACCGTGTCGAAACCAAGGCGAAGCTGGATCAGGTTTCCGTTGAACGCCGACAAGTCGTAGGTCTTCTTCGTGAAAAGCCCCGCCTCGGGGAGCTGCGTTTCAAGCGAGACGATGTTCGACACGAACCCGTCCGTCGACGCCTCGACGGAGGCCAGGTCGAGGCCGGCCTGGTTCTGCGTCTCGAGCCAGTAGTTGAACATGAGCGACGCGCCCGAGACCGTGGTGAGATCTATGAAAGGCGAGGTGATGCTCCCGTCGTTCTCGGGCGGGAAAAAGGTCTCGTAATTACGGAGCACGGGATTGCCGTAATACCACGCGGTTGTCGGGCTCACCGAGCGCAGCGTGTCCTGGTTCCAGAGCCCCGTCGCGGTCCAGCCATTCAGGCCGGACTCGAACTGATCCTGGAAAGCCAGCTCGTCGATCTTGCAACTCGAGCAGCCGTCGCAACCCGCGGGATTTCCGTCGTCGCACTGCTCGTTGCAGTCGAGGATGCCGTTCCCGCAGGTTTCGTTCGCGCAGACGGGGCTGCAGCCGTCGCAGGGGTCGGTGTTCCCGTCATCGCAGGTCTCGCCCAGCCCGGCGCAGGTGATGCCGTCGCCGCAGGTTTCCACCGCGCAGATCGCGGAGCAACCGTCGCATCCGGTCGTGTTGCCGTCGTCGCAGGTCTCGGCGCCGCAGGTGCTCCCGTCGCCGCAGCCGAACTCCGTGATGCAAGCTGCCGAGCAGCCGTCGCAGGGATCGAAGTTTCCGTCGTCGCACTGCTCGCCCGCCTCGAGAATCTCGTTCTGGCAGTAGGGCGCGCCGGCCGGAATAAGGGCCACGCTCAGCGGCGCCGATGCGCTGGCCGCGCCGTAGGTCTTCTTCAGCGTTCCGTTCGGGTTCCAGAGAAAGGCGCCTCCGAGGCGATCCGAACCGTGGAGCTGGCCGAAGCCGTCGAAAACCAGATCGCGCACGGCGCCCTGGCTCCAGAACTGCGCCACGAAGACGCCGGCGGCGCTGAGGCGCACGATGCTGCTTGCCTTGGTGGTCTGCGTGCCCGTGTCCTTCACCACGAGTAGCGTGCCTGCCGGCTCGAAGACGAGCCCGATGGGTTGGGTCACCTGCTGGGCGCTGGCGGCGAAAGAGGCGAACGCGCCGGTCGTGGTGTTGAGGGTGGCGACGAGGTTATCGTTGGTGTTCGTGTTGCTCCCCCGCAGGGCCATGTAAAGAAGCCCGCCGGGGCCGAAGGCTATCTCGCGGGCGAACGGCTTGGGCCCTCCTGAGTCGAACTCGGGGATGGTCCAGGTCTGAAGCAGGGCGCCGGCGGCGGAGTATTTCAGGATCTCGCTCGACCCCGAACTGATGCGGTTCGAAACGAACAGCTCGCCGGCGCCGTTGAAGGCGAGGCTCTCGGCCTTGGTGAGCCCCGTCGTAATGGTCCCGAGGAGCGCGCCGTCGCCGTCCAGGATAATCACACTCGCGTTGTCGGCGACGTAGAGATGACCGGCGCCGTTGAATTCCAGGTCGCGCGGGGCCGTGATCCCCTCGGCGGCGTCGGCGAAAATGCCAATCAGGTTGCCGGAGGCGTTGTAGCGGACGATGCGGCTGGGCGCCGGAGCATCCGGGAAGTCCGCCAGCAGAACCTCGCCCGGCGCCACCGCCCGGGCTGCGCCCGACGGAAGAGCGCCCAGGACGAGAATCAGCAGCAGAAGAATTGATGACGATCGGTGCATGAACAGACCGCTTGCATGAAACGGGGGCCCGGCGCGGCATTGCCGCCGGACCCCCGCTCTCATGGTGTCAGACCGGACTACTTGCCTTTCCCGGTACCGCTGCCGTCTCCCCGGCCCTTGTCGGAGGTCGGTTCAACGGTCGGCACCCGCGGATTGGCGAGCAGACGATCCTGGGGCTCGGCGTCGAAGCCGTCGAGCACGCCATCGTCGTCGGTGTCGCTGTCATTGGGATCCGTGCCGGCCGCCCACTCCTCGGCGTTCGAGAAGCGGTCGCCGTCCGGATCACCCGGTCCGTTTTGCTTGCTGGTGGCTGCAACGCCGGTCTTGTTGAAGTGCCAGCACTCCCAGGAGTCGAGAATGCCGTTGCCGTCAACATCGCCGCCGTTGTTTGCCAGTTCGGCGCCCGACCGGAGCATCGGAACGAAGCGCCAGTCGCGCCAGATCGTGTGAAGGCTGTCGGTATGGGGGCTCCGTCCCGCGAAGTTCGGAACGAAGGGGGCCCCGGCCGAGGGAACGAACCCGCTCTGGCCGAGCGGGAACATCATCTCGCCCTTGGTCCCGCCGCACTGCCCGCCGGCCTTCTTGACCTGCGCGACGTGCTCGTAGGTTCCGCGGTTCCCGACCGGCGTGCTCGGATAGGAATACCCGAACCC
>JAUYMC010000144.1 GCA_030699545.1 Gemmatimonadales bacterium
GTCGGCGGCACGGGCATCGCGGTGACGCCCGGCGCGCTCTACTTCGCGACCGACGACGCCGTCCTGCGGTGGCGCTGGAGCCCCGGTCAGCTCGAGCCCGCCGGCCCGCCCGATACGATCGTCCGCGGCCTGACGAGCCGGCGACAGCACGCGGCCAAAGGCATCGCGATCGGGGCGGATGGCGCGCTGTACGTCAACATCGGCGCCCCCTCGAACTCCTGTCAGGCGGAAGACCGGACGGCGGGATCGCCGGGACAGGATCCCTGCCCGCTGCTCGAGATCGCCGGAGGCATCTGGCGGTTCGACGCCACGCGCACCGGGCAGAGCCAGGCGGACGGTCGGCGCTACGCCACCGGGCTCCGCAACGCGATGGCGCTCGCGATCCAGCCGGGGACCGGCGCGCTGTATGCGGCGCAACACGGCCGCGACATGCTGGCCGGCAACTGGTCGGCGCTGTACACGGAGGCGCGGAGCGCGGAGCTGCCGGCCGAGGAGATCTTCAAGATCGAGCAGGGGGGGGACTACGGCTGGCCGTACTGCTACTACGATCACCAACAACACAAGAAGGTCCTCAACCCCGAGTATGGCGGCGACGGCAAGACGGTGGGGCGCTGCGCCTCGGTGCAGACGCCCGCGGTCGCCTTCCCCGGGCACTGGGCGCCGAACGGCCTCGCGTTTTACGGCGGGACGCAGTTCCCCGAGAAGTACCGCGGTGGGTTGTTCATCGCCTTCCACGGCTCGTGGAACCGCGCGCCGTTGCCGCAGGCGGGATACAAGGTGGTGTTCGTGCCGTTCGCGCGGGACGGCGCGGCGCCGGCCGGCGAGCCGGAAGTCTTCGCCGACGGATTTGCGGGGGCGGACGTGAGTCCCCAGGGGGCGCGGCACCGTCCCACCGGTCTCGCGGTGGGTGCGGACGGTGCGCTTTACGTCTCCGACGACAAAGGCGGGACGATCTTCCGGGTCAGCGCGAGTTCCTCTGGCCGCCCAGACGGGCGCGAGTGACGGAGTCGGCGGTACGCTGGGCGCGGTCCGAGTCCCACTTGTAGTAGAGGGTCAGGCAGGACGGCAGGTTCACGTCGCGGCGGCGCATGCATTCCTGCAGCTCGCGGCGGCGCTTCGGCAGCTCGGCCGTCCAGAGCGATTCGCTCGTCGCGCGGACGCGCGAGAGCGGCCAGCCGGCGACGAGGAGGCAGCCGTCCAGCGTCTCGTTGCCGCGGCGGCAGGCCTGCAGCTCCCGGCGGTGACGGGCGGCGTCCAGGTTCCAAATCGAATCTTCCTGATGGGTGCGCAGGCTGTCGAGCTCGTGATGGCGGGCGGTCGCCGCCGCCCGGGCTTCTTCGATCTTCCAGCGGTGTAACTGCACGAGGCATTGGGCCGTACCTTTGGCATCGAGCGAGATCGAGCTGCACTCGACGATTTCGGCGCGCTGATCGCGTTTCTTGCCGCAGGCCGCGAGGAGGGCAACGGCAGCCAGGGCCAGCAGAACCGGACGTTTCATGGGGGCCTAAGATAGCCTTTACTCTCTACCAAGGTAAAGTCCGATGCGAATTGCAATGCTTTTTTGTGCTGCCGCGCTCTCCCAGCTTGCTCCAACCCAGAATCCCGACGACGCGGGCATCCGGCGTGCGGTGCAGTTCTACTTCGACGGCAGTCGCAACGCCGATTCGGCGGCGATGCGCCAGGCCTTCCAGACCGATGTTGCCCACATGCTCTTCGTGCGCGACGGCAAGGTCGTGGACGTCCCGATTCCGGAGTTTGTGCGCCGCAGCGGTGAGCGCCGCACCGCCTCGTTCGTCCCCGACACCTTCACCCGGCGCGTCGTGATGATCAACGTTGCGGGCACCAGCGCCGTCGCGAAGCTCGAGACGGTCATGCCCAATCAGCTCGTCGTGGATTACATGTCGCTGCTCAAGATCGACGGCGAGTGGCGGGTCGTGAACAAGATCTTCGACCGGCTGCCGCGGTGAGAGCTGTCAGCTATCACCGAAACAGCAGCAGGACGTCGTAGAGGGCGTGGGTCCAGGCGGTGATGCCGAAGCCGCGCAGCAGATAGAGGCCGCTGAAGAAGACGCCGGCGATCGCGCGAAAGACGAACGAGTACACCTCGAGCCGGTCGCCGAACGGGCCGATGTAGTGGAAGGCGGAGAAGATGAGCGCGCCGACCAGCGTGGCCGCGACCCCAGCGGGGACGGGGCGCCAGCCCAGCACCCGGTGGCCCAGCCAGGCCAGCACGCCGACCAGCAGGACGCGGAACAGCAGCTCTTCGTAAATCCCCGCGCCCAGCGAGAGCATCAGCATCGTCGGGCGATCCAGCCCATACGGCGTCGGCCCGCTCTGCACGGCGAGGGGCGGCATCGGCTCGCCGAGCAGCGCGGCGGTGAGACCGCCGACCACGATGCCGAAGGCGAGGGCGAGGGCGAACGATTCGACCAGCATGACGCCGAACCAGCCGGGGCGGGGGGGCGCGGCTGTGCGGTTCTTGCGGAAGTCGCGGGCGACGAGCCACACCCCGGCGGCGATGAGGAGCAGCATGAAGAGCCGGGGCCCCCAGGGGCCGGCGATCGAGACGAACAGCAGTTGCAGCAGGACGTCGGCGCCGTTGCGCACCCCGCCCTGGGCGCCGGCGGGGAGCGCGGCCGCCAGCACCTGGTACAGGAGGAGCAGCGGCAGCGCGAACAGCAGGCTGTAGCGCGGTGCGCGGGACGCCTGAAAATACGCGCTGGTCATGGCGTGAATCTTACCCTTCACTTGGTTTCGTACAGAGCCCTACGTGATCGCCTTCCCGCTCGTTGCCGCCCTTCTCGTCGCGCAGCACCCGGCGCCGGCCCGCGACAGTCTGGCCGACGCCTATCGCGATCCACTGGCCCGCCGGCTCGTCGCCGGCGCGCGCGCCCGCCGGGAAACGATCGACCGCTCGATCACGAGCTATCACGCCACGATGCGCGAGCGGATCGGCGTCGGCATCCGGGCGCTGCGGCGCGACCGCTTGCTGTTCCGGCGCGAGCTGGCGCTGCGCATCCACTGGTTCCGGGATTCGACGGGCAGTATCGAGGTGCTGGGCGCGCGCCAGGCGGTGCCGGCCGCGACGCCGGTCCCGGAGCTGCCGGACGACCTGCGCCGCGACGCCCCCGATTACGCCTTCGACCCCGCGGACGAACGGTTGACGATCGGCTGGGGCAGCCGCGATCGCGACGTGCGCGATACGACGGAGCGGGATCGGCGTGGCATGCGGATCGGGCATCCGCTCGCCGACGGCAGCGAGGCGCACTACCGCTTCGCCACGGGCGATTCGAGCAGCATCGTGTTTGCCGACGGCCGCATCATCCGGCTGCGCGAGCTGCGTGTGACGCCCCGCCGGCTCGACTTCCGGCTGGTGAGCGGCTCCTTCTGGATCGATCAGACGAGCAACGCCGTGGTCCGCGCGTTGATCCGGCCGGCGCGGCCGTTCGACTTCGAGCAGGATCTCGAAGACGAGGACGACGACGACATCCCCGGCTTCGTCAAGCCGATCACGGTCGAGGTCCGGTTCATGACCATCGACTACGGTCTCTGGGAGGGGCGCTGGTGGCTGCCGCGCCTGATCGCGATGGACGCCGTCGCCACTGCCGGCTCGGTACTCCAGGTGCCGGTGCGCTACGAGCTCACCTACGGCGACTACGAGGTCACGGGCGACACCGCCGCTCCCCGCGCGCCGCGACCGGCCCCCGCCGAAGTCACGCTCGCCGAGGATTCGGCGGCGCGCGCGCGCTGCGGGGAGCTGGGCGGGCAGTTCGTCTGCAAGTGCCGCAATGGCCGCTGCCGGGCGTTCACGGTCGCGATCCCCACGGACACCGCCGCCCTCGTCGCCAGCGCCGAGCTGCCGCCGGCGTTCGGCGGTGCGGGGGATACACTGATTTCGGGTGGAGAGATGGAGCAGCTGGCGCGCGACATCGGCGCGCTGCCCGCCCCGCCGTGGCAGATCCAGGCGCGGCCGCCGCGCTGGGGACTGGCGCGCTTCAATCGCGTCGAAGGCCTGTCGGTCGGTGCGCGCGGCGAGATCGCCTTCGGGCGGTTGCAGCTCGACGGCGTCGCCCGGATCGCCACCGCCGACGCCGAGCTGGACGTCGAGGCCGGCCTCGTGCGCGAACACACGACCGTCCGCTCTCGCCTTGCCGGCTACCGGCGACTGGCCGCCGCCGATCCGACGACGCACGCGCTCGGGCTTGGCAATTCGCTCGGCTCATTGCTGCTGGGGCGCGATGATGGCGAGTACTTCCGGGCCGCCGGCGTCGAGCTGACCGTCGTCCCCGCCGTCACCGAAGCGCAGCGCTTCAGTCTCCGGGTATTTGCCGAGCAGCAACGCGGCGCGCGCCAGCGCACCGACTTTTCGGTTCCGCATGCGTTCAATCGAGACCATCGCTTCCGCCCCAACATCGCCGCCGATTCGGCCGATCAGCTGGGCGCCGCGCTGACGTTCCGGACGCAACGCGGGGTGGATCCCGAGGCGGCGCGCTGGGGCGCGGAGGTCACCCTCGACGGCGGCGCCGGCACCTACGGCTTCGGGCGCGCGAGCGGCGCGGTGCGGGTCACGACGCCGCTCACGCCGCGGCTCTCGGTGGCGTTCGAAGTGGCGGGCGGCATGGCCGCCGGCCGCGTGCCGGCGCAGAGCCTCTGGTATCTCGGCGGGCCCGGCACGCTGCGCGGCTACGGCGGCAACGTCGCGCGCGGCGACGCCTTCTGGCTGGGGAGGGCGGAGCTCGGGAGCCGCTGGCCCGCCGCGCGGCTCGTGCTGTTCAGCGACGTCGGTCGCGCCGGCGCGCGCGATCATCTCTCCCTCGCCCGGCCGCTCGTGAGCGCCGGCATCGGCGCCAGCTTCCTCGACGGCCTGGTGCGCATCGATCTCGCGCGGGCGCTGCGGTCGCCGACGGGGTGGCGGCTCGACTTCTACACCGACGGCGCGCTGTGATTTGCGCGGGCCGAAAGCCCGCGCCATCGTTGTCCCCCGCATGC
>JAUYMC010000145.1 GCA_030699545.1 Gemmatimonadales bacterium
ACCGCCACAGCCACCGCCCCGCCCAACGCCGCGACCCACGCCCACGCGGGCGCGTTGCCCCGCAGCCATTCGGCTGCGGCCACGGCGGCAATGCCGCCGGCGATTACGACATGACTCTGCCGCTGCACCTGAAGGTTCTCACTCCCGCGGCTGTGCGCGACGCCATGGCGCGCGATTCACGGCTGCTCGTGCCCGTGGGCACGTGCGAGCAACATGGGCCCCATCTGCCCCTGGGCTGCGACACGCTCATCGTGGAGCGGCTCGCGGACGACCTCTCGGCGGCGTTCGGCATTCTGCGCGCGCCCACGGTAGAGTACGGGGTGAACAGCGCGACCAAACGCCCCTACCCCGGCAACGCCAGCGTGCGCCGCAAGACGCTGCACCGCTGGATGAACGACCTGCTCGGCTCCTGGGAGCAGATCGGTGTCGAAAGCTTTGTCATTCTGACCGCGCACGGCCACGACCCCCATCAGGAAGCGCTGTCCACGCTGCGCACCCACCAGGCCCGGATTTTCACGGTGGACGTCTTCTCGCTCGATTTCACCGGGTACCTCGACGATCCCACCGGGCCGACGCATGGCGGCGAGCTGGACACGTCGCTGCTGCTGTACATCGCCCCGCACCTGGTGCAGATGGACCTCGCCCAGGACTTCATGCTCTCGGACCGGCAGCGGGCCCGTTACCGGCGCGGCGCGACGGGCGCCCTCCCCGCCCTCTCCCCCGGCTCGCTCGGCCGCCCCACGCTGGCGTCGGCCGAAAAGGGCGAGCGGCTCTATAAGATGATTCACGACCGCATCGCGACGCGAGTTTTGGGAGTCGTCGCCGCATGAACTGGCTCCTGGCGGTCGCGCTCCTGCAGACGGGCCTTATTGATGAAGGCACGCTGGTGGTGCGCGAAGATACGCTGGAAATCGCCCGCGAGTCGTTCCGCCTGCATCACGGCCGGCTCGCCCGGGGCGGCAGCGGCTGGACGCTGGCGACGACCATCCGCTACGATCGCGCGCGCCCCGTCGTCGTGCTCGCGCCGATTCTGGAGATCAGCGTCGATACGCTGCCCGCCACGCTGCAGTTCGACGTCGCCGACCCGCGCCGCCCCTCCCGCATCCTGGGCGAGCTGGGACGCGGGCGGTTCACAGTGCGACACGTCGCCCGCGCCTCCGAGCGAGCGCGGGAGTTTCCCACCGGTCAGCGGCCCGTCGTGCTGGACGACTCGGTGTTCGCCCTCTATCTGGTGGCGGCGTGGCGGGCCCCGGAAGGCGGGTCGCTCACCGGCATCGTGCCCCGCAGCCTGCGCCGCGACACCCTCGAGGTCCGGGACCTCGGGGTCACCGCGACCACGCTGAACCAGGACCCCGCCACGCTCCGCCATATCACCGTTTCGGGCGGCCCCAATAGCGTCGTCCATGTCTGGCTCGATACCACGGGACGACTGATGAAGATCGAAATCCCCTCGCGCCGGACCGTGGTGGAGCGCCTCGCGGGAGGCTAGGCTACGTTTGTCGCAGGTCGAAACCGGGTTCCGCTGCACCGCGTAGGGCCGACGACCTCACGCCACATGACAAGGATGCCCATGAAATTGTCGCCGATCCTTGCCGGATTGCTGTTTCTTCCGGCCGCCGCCGCCGCACAAGCGCCCGCGACGCCCGCCACCCTGTCCCTCGCCGACGCCATCGCGATCGCCCGCGACAAGAATCCCGCGTATCGCCAGGCGCTCAACAATCGCGGCCCGGCGGCGTGGGGGGTGCGCAATGCGTTCTCGAGCCTGCTGATTCCCAACGTCACGGCAGCGGCCGGCATGAGCTACACCGGCCCCGGATCGCAGACCTTTCTCTCGTCGAGCTTCACGCAGAGCGTCTCCACCGTTTCGTCATTCTATGATGTCGGGCTGTCGTGGCAGCTGTCGGGGACGACGCTGTCGCAACCCGGCCTGGCGAAGGCGCAGCAGCATGCGACGGATGCCGACATCGCCGGCGCGGCGAACGCGCTGACGACGGGCATCACGCAGCAGTACCTCACGGTCCTCCAGGCGCGCGAGCAGGCGGAGCTGGCGCGCAAGACCGTGGAGCGCAACGACGAATTTCTGAAGCTGGCGCAGGCGCGCTTCAACGTCGGCCAGGCGACCCTGATCGATGTCCGGCAGGCGCAGGTGGCGCGCGGGCAGGCGGAGGTCGCGCTGCTGCGCGCGCAGACCGCGGTGAGCGTCGAGAAGCTGCGGCTGTTCGAGCATATGGGGGTCAGCGCGCCGGTGGACATCGCGTCGGTGCAGCTCACCGACACGTTCGCGCTGCAGACGCCGGCGTGGCGGCTGCCCGAGCTGCTGACGATGGCCGAGCAGCAGAACCCGTCGCTCAAGGCGTTGCGCGCGCGCGAGAACGCCGCCGCGTGGGGCGTGCGGGCGGCGACGTCGACCTACGGCCCGTCGGTCTCGCTGTCGGCCGGGTGGTCGGGCTTCACGCAGCAGTTCACCGACGTGGACCCGATCATCGTGAGTCAGCAGACGGGGTTTGCGAGCCAGTACAACGACTGCCAGGACAACAATCAGATCCGCACCAATGCGGGGCTGCCGGCGAACGACTGCGGTGTATACATCTGGGGCGCGTCGCAGGAGCAGGCGCTGCGCGACCGCAACTCGGTGTTCCCGTTCGACTTCACGCGGCAGCCGTTCCAGGCGCGGCTGTCGATCTCGCTGCCCATCTTCACGAACTTCTCGCGGACGCTGCGCGTATCTGAAGCGCGGGCCCAGCACGGCGACCTCGAGGAGGCGGTGCGGGCCCGCGGCCTCGCCGTGCAGACCGAAGTGAGCCAGGCGTTCCTGGTGCTGCAGACGGCGTTCCGCACGATCGGCCTGCAGGACACGAATCTCACGGCGGCCCGGGAGCAGCTGCAGCTGGCGACCGAGCGCTACCGGGTCGGCTCCGGGACGTTCTTCGAGCTGCTGGACGCGCAGGTCGCCGCGTTGCGCGCCGAGAACGATTATGTGAACGCCAACTACGACTATCACAAAGCCCTGGCCGCGCTGGAAGCCGCCGTGGGCCGCAGCCTGCGCTAACCGAGAGGATACGGGCCCAACATGTCCAAGCGGAACAAGGTGCTGGTCGGGAGCGGACTCTTCGTCGTGATCGTGCTGCTGGTGATCGTCAGCGCCAGCGCCACGCGCGACAAAGGCACCGAGGTCCGCTTCGAGGAGGTCGGCCGCCGCGACCTCGTCGCCGCCGTCACGGCCAGCGGCAAGATCCAGCCCAAGCGGAAGGTGGACGTCAGCGCCGATATCACGGGCCGGGTCACGCGGATCGGGGTGCGCGAAGGCGACCTGGTGCGCGAGGGCCAGTTCCTGCTCCAGATCGACCCGATCATCTACGAGGCCAACCTGCAGCGCGCCCAGGCCGCCATGTCGTCGGCGGAAGCCGGCGCCGTGCAGGCCCGCGCCAACCGCGATCAATCCGACCGCGCTCTGCAGCGCACCAACGAGCTGCGCACCCAGAATCCGAATCTGATCTCGCAGGAGCAGCTCGAGCAGGCGCAGACGGCGTTCGACATCGCCGAGTCGAACCTCACGGCCTCGCAGCACATGGTCGAGCAGGCGCGCGCGGCGATGCGGGAAGCGCGCGATCAGCTCGCCAAGACGCGGTTGATCGCGCCGATGGCCGGCCGCGTGACGCGCCTGGCGGTCGAAGAAGGCGAAGTCGCGGTGCCCGGTACCTTCTCCCGCGAAACCGGCTTGCTGCTGACGATCTCCGATCTCTCCGTGATCCAGGTGGAAGTGCAGGTGGACGAGACCGATGTCGTCCGGCTCAGCCTGAACGACTCGGTCGAGGTCACGATCGACGCCTTCCCGGACACGACGTTCGTGGGCCGGGTGACCAAGATCTCCAACAGCGCGATTCTCACGGCGGGATCGGGGCTCGCGGGGCAGACCGACCGCGCCGTGGACTACGGGGTCGAGGTCACGCTCGCCAATCCCCCGAGCGAAGTCCGGCCCGATCTCTCCGCGACGGCGGAGATCATCACCGACACCAGGCGGCAGGCGCTCGCCGTGCCGATCATCGCGCTCACGGTCCGCGAGCATAGGCCGGTGGCGACGGAGCAGCGCCCGGCCGACACGACGAACGTCAAGCGCAAGGAGACCGAGGGCGTGTTCGTCGTGAGCAACGGCGTCGCGACCTTCCGCCCGGTCAAGGTCGGGATCCCCGGGGAGGAGCATTTCGAGGTGCTCGACGGCGTTCGCGCGGGCGACACGATCGTCGCCGGGCCCTACCAGGCGATCCGCGACCTGAAGGAAGGGGCGCGCGTCCGTGCCAACCGGCAGGCGGCGGACTCCGCTCGGCGGGCGTCGTAATGGCGCGGGCGGCGCAGGAGTTCCGCACCGGCGATACGCCGCTGCCGGACATCGTCATCCTCGCGCACAAGCTGACGCGCGAATACGACATGGGCTCGGAGCTGGTACGCGCGCTGCGCGGCGTGAGCCTGCAGATCCGCAAGAACGAATACGTCGCCGTCATGGGGCCCTCGGGCTCCGGCAAGTCGACGCTCATGAATCTGGTCGGCTGTCTCGATACGCCGACGAGCGGCGAATACTGGCTCAACGGGCAGAACGTCAGCGCGCTGGTGGACGACCAGCTGGCGCGCATCCGCAACAAGGAGATCGGCTTCGTCTTTCAGACCTTTAACCTGCTGCCCCGGGCCGACGCGCTGCACAACGTGGAGCTGCCGCTGATCTACGCCGGCCTGACCGCGCGGGAGCGGCGGGCGCGCGCGGCGCGGGCGCTCGAGCGCGTCGGGCTGGGCGACCGCATGGATCACAAGCCGAACGAGTTGTCCGGCGGACAGCGTCAGCGCGTCGCCATTGCGCGCGCGCTCGTCAACGAGCCGAGCATTCTCCTGGCCGACGAGCCCACCGGAAACCTCGACTCGACCACGAGCGCCGAGATCATGCAGGTGTTCGGCGACCTGCACCGGCAGGGCCAGACGGTGGTGATGGTGACGCACGAGCAGGACATCGCGGCGCATGCCGCCCGCGTGATCACGCTGCGCGACGGGGTCGTGGCCACCGACCGGCTGCAGGCCGCCTAGTGCCGATCTTCGAAGCCATCCGGCTGGCGTTCGGCCAGCTCCGCGCCCAGAAGCTCAAGAGCGGCTTCTCGCTGCTCGGCGTGTTCATCGGCGTCACGTTCCTGATCGCCGCCTGGTCGATCGTGAACGGCATGAACGTCTACATGACGGAGCAGTTCGCGGGCCGCATCATCGGCGTGAACACGTTTCACCTGCGCCGCCAGCCGAACTTCACGCCGCACGTCCCCGATTCCGTGTGGCGGGCGTGGCGCCGGCGGCCGCGCATCACGTTCGGCGACGCCGCCGCGGTGGCCGGCGCCATCACCGTGCCCGTGATCACGGCGTGGCAGTCGGGCAGCCGGGCGACGATCGAGGCCGGCGGCAAGCAGGCGCTCGACGTGATGATCACCGCCGCGACCGAGCGCTACTTCGACATCAAGAACCTGCGCATCGCGAACGGGCGGCCGTTCACCGCGCAGGAGTCCCGCGCGGGCGTGCCGGTCGCCGTGATCGGCCAGGACATCGCGGAGCGGCTGTTCCCGTCGCGCGATCCCATCGGGAAGCCGATCCGGATCGCCGGGGCCTCGTACCGCGTCATCGGCGTGGTGGAGCAGCAGGGCAAGCTGTTCGGCTTCTCGCTCGACCGGTTCGTGGTCGCGCCCGCATTGTCGCCCATGCAGGACGAGGTGAACCCTCCCGGCGTCGTGGATGCGCTGATCGTCAAGGCCGGATCGATCGAAGCGATGCGCGAGGCGATGGCGGAGGCGGAGGGCGTGATGCGCAGCCGCCGCCACCTGCGGCCGCGGCAGGACAACACGTTCGTCCTGGAGACGTCGGAAGGCGTGCTCGCGTTCTGGGGCGGGATCAAGAAGATCTTGATGTTCGTCGGGCCGGGCCTCGTCGGCGTGGCGCTGGTCGTCGGCGGCATCGTGATCATGAACATCATGCTGATGGCGGTGGCCGAGCGGACGCGCGAAATCGGGCTGCGCAAGTCCCTGGGCGCGCGCCGGTCCGACATTCTGCGGCAGTTCCTCGCGGAGTCCACGACCCTCGCCACCGTGGGCGCCGCCGTCGGCGTGGCGACGGGCATCGGCCGGTCGGTCCTGCTGGCTGCGGCGACGCCGCTGCCCGCCGCCGTCTCGCCGGCC
>JAUYMC010000148.1 GCA_030699545.1 Gemmatimonadales bacterium
GCGTCGAGCCGGAGCGCGCGGCCAGGAAGCTCGCGCCGGCCTGGGCGGTGGCGGTGGCCGGCGCCCAGATGACGAGGAGCGCGATCCGCGCGACGGCCGCGGTCACCGGATCCGGATGACGTTCAGCCTGGGCACGAACCCGCTGTTGAGCAGACCACCCCCGGACGTGCTGAACAGCGTCGTGAATCCGGCCGTGCCGGCCGCCTGCGTCGCGCGATGATAGACTCCCGACCCGGCGCGCAGGGTGCCGGTCAGACTCGTCTGCCGACCGTTGCTCGTCGTCGGCGTGAGCGGATACGCCTTCGGGAAAACCGTGGGCGCTTGCGCATTCAGCGAGGCATAGGTCGTGCGGAAATTCCACGAGTCGTACCGCAGCTCGGCAGGCGCCGTGAACGCCGGGAGGTCGGACACCCAGTTGGCGAGGGCCCAGCGCGTCACGATGGCGGCAAAGGGATCGCCGGCGACGGCCGCGATGTTCTGGGCGCCCGTCTGGTTCGTCTCCACCAGCTGCCGCGTGAACGCGTTCCATGCCGTCACCGTGGTCCCGCCGGCATACCGGTCGACGAGATAACGCACGAACAGCCACGCCGCCCCCCGCTCGGCCAGGCTGCCAATCCCGGCGGTCGGCAGCAGGAAATGATTCCTGGTCGAATCGAGATACTCGTAGGCGTTAAACAGATTGCCGACGGTGAAACGCGAGAACTCCGGTGTGCCGGACGCGTACGTCCGGCCGGCCAGCTCTTCGGCGTAATGCGAGAATCCCTCGTTGAGCCACAGTACTTCACCATTACCTCCGCGCGTCAGCACATGCTGGTTGTAGCTGATCATGTGCTGGAACTCGTGCACGAACGTCACGGGCACCACGCGCTCCACTTCCGTCGTGGAGTGCGAACAACTCAGCGTCCCGCTCGGATCGGCGACCAGCGAATAGAAGATCTCGCCGTTGTTGGAGCGGGGATCGCTCTGGAACAGCGGATCGATGTCTGCACCGAGGAAGAACCCCGCCACAAAGCCGGACGTCGAGCAATCCGAAGCCGGGACGAGCTCGTTGACCTTGGCGGTCATCAGGACGAGGACCACCGTGTTGGAATCGATGTCCGATTCCCGGCCAAACGCCGCGGTATCCACGGCATACAGCTTCGTATCGAACAGACTGGCGAGACTGTCGAGGGCGAGGGAATCGAGTCCATCGGGCGGCGTCGGCGCCGCGTTGTCGACGTAAATCGCAACCTTGCTCTTCACCGCCCGCACCGTGCCGGTCACGCTCTCAAAGACGGAGCAATCGAGCCGGGCGCAGACATTGAACTGGCGCGTGCTCCCGTACGCGGGTGGAGAGGCGGCCTCCGACGGCGCGGTCAGGTGCGGGGCACGGAGGTGCTCCGGCTGGAAGCCCCACGAGCGTCGCTCGTCGCCGCGCCGCAGAAAGGTGTGAAACGCCGCGGCCGCCGAAGGCGCACCGGTCAGATGCGCGAGCGGCGCGGACGGCGCGGTGGGATGAATCGTGTCACCGGTCAGCCGGAATCCCGACTGCTGCCCAGGAACGCCCGTCGCGAGCTGCGGGACCAGCAGATACTCGATTTCGGCGCCGGAGCCGTTCGCGGGGAAGACGGCGCAGCCGGAGTCCGCCGCGGGATCGATGGCGACGTACGCCCCCACCGCAAGCGTGGCGTCGAACGCCGCCGCCGTACACGGGCCGAGCGAGGATCTGGTGGTCTCTTTACATCCCACCGCTCCGATCACTCCAATCAGTCCCAGCCATCGCCACCGCCGCACGTGCGTCCTGACGCGTTTCCGATCCATGACCTTCCTCCGGCCCGGCATGTGTGAGGCTCAGGACCCAGTCAAACAGGACCGGACCCGCGATCGCGTGCACTCCAATCATCGCCAGGATGAGCGATTCCAGCGAGATGCCCCATTCGGGGAAGGCGTCCCTGGCCAGCGCCGCCAGGCTGATCGCAAACCCCGCCTGCGCGATGAATCCCAGCCACCCCCGCTCGGCCACGACGCCGTTGACCCGCGGGTCGCGCCCGGCCCAGGCAAGACCGCCGCGCAGCGCGGTCAACCGCACGCCGGCCAGCAGCAGGATCCACGGCCACCATTCGCGCAACGCGCCGACGTTGAACGCCACGGCGAGCAGCGCCAACCCGGCCGTGTTGAGCGGCCGGGCGCCGTCCCGAAACCAGCCGCGCACCCGGTCCGCCTGCTCCGGCGCGACGTTCGCCAGCGTGACGCCCGCCGCCACCGCCGTCAGCGTCGGCTCGATCGCCACGAGGCGCGCGCCCAGCGCGATCATGGCGGCGACCGCCAGCACGACGAGCGTGAGCTGCTGGCGAATGACCGGCAGGTATTGCGTCACCGCAACGCCCAGCAGGATACCCGCCCCGATCGATCCCCCGAATCGAATCGCGGTGCGCGCGGTAATGCCGGGCTGCACGGCGCCCGGAGTCCCCAGGGCCTGCATCAGCAGCAGCAACAGGACGACGAGGACGGCGGACAGCACCAGCTGTACGAGCGTGATGTCGAGGATCTCCCGCGACAAGCTGTCGGCCGGCTCGCGCCCGCGCACGAGCGCCGCCGTCAGGACGGGAGAGGACACCGCCGCGGCGGCGCCCAGGAACAGCGCGACCGTCAAGGCGTCCGACAGCGGCTGATGCGCGGTGAGGGGGAACCGGCGCGAGACGGTGAGCACGACGAAGGCGACACCGAGGAACGGCGCCACGACGACGCCGGCGGCCACCCGGGAGACCGTGGCTCGGAACGCCCGCACCCGCGCGAATCGCAGCTCCGTTCCGGCCGCGAACGCGAGCAGCGCGAACGCTCCCGTGCCGATGAACTGCAGCGCCAGGATCTCATCGGCGCGCACCAAACCGAGCCAGGCCGGGCCGACCGCGAGCGCCGCGACCATGACGCCGGTGATGCGCGGCAGCTTGAGGAGCCGGGCGACCTCGCCACCCGCGTACGCGACGATGAGCAAGAACCCCAGCGCCAGTGTCGCGCGCGCATCGAGCGGCGCCGCGCGGGTGAATCGCTGGAGCAGCGTCATCACGACCAACGCGACGGTGAGCGTCATCAACCACATGACGGCGCAAAATACGGCGGCACGTGAGGTTTTGACAATGCAGGGAGCCGCGAATATCTTCCCCGGCGAACCGATGGCGTTCGTTCATCTCCACACGCATAGCGAGTATTCCCTCCTCGACGGCGCGAACCGAATTCCGGAGCTGCTGGACCGGATTCAGACGCTGGGCATGGACTCGCTCGCCATCACCGATCACGGCAACCTGCACGGGGCGTGGTCGTTCTATGCCGAGGCGAAGGCCCGCAACATCCGGCCGATCCTCGGCTTCGAGGCCTATCTCGCCTTCGGCAGCCGGCATGCGCGCGAGAAGCAGCCGGACGCTCCCGGCGCCTACTCCCACCTCGTCCTGCTCGCCCGCAACCGCATCGGCTACCAGAACCTCATCAAGCTGTCGTCCATCGGATTCCTCGAAGGCTACTACCGCCGTCCGCGCATCGATAAGGAAGTGCTGGAGCAGCACCGGGAAGGCCTGGTGGGGCTGGCGGCGTGTCTCTCGGGGGAAATCTCGCTCTACCTGCGGCAGGGCAATTATGCCGCCGCCAAGGCGAGCGCCGAGTGGTTCGCCCGCACGATGGGACCCGACGGATTCTGGCTCGAGGTCCAGGACCACGGTTTGGCGGAAGAGAAAACGGTCACCGCCGGCATGTTCCAGCTCGCCCAGGAGCTGGGGTTGCCGGTCGTCGCGACCAACGACGCCCACTATCTCCGGAAAGACGATGCCGAGGCGCACGACGTGCTGCTCGCCATCGGGACGGGGAAAGACCTCGACGATCCCAAGCGGTTCCGCTTCTTCGGTCAGGAGAGCTACGTCAAGTCGGAGCCCGAAATGCGGGCGGTATTCCCGGGCCGCCCCGACCTGCTCGCCGAAACGTGCCGCGTCGCCGAGCTGTGCGAATTCGACTTCGAGAAGCGCTACTTCCTGCCGCAGTTTCCGCGGCCCGCGGAGTTCGCGTCGGATCAGGACCTGCTCGTGCATCTGGCCCGTCAGGGCGCGCTGCAGCGCTACGGCGACCCCCTGACCCCCGCCGTCCAGCAGCGGCTGGACTACGAGCTCGACGTCATCACCCGCACGGGGTACGCCGGCTATTTCTTGATCGTGTACGACCTCGTCAAGGCGGCGCGGGACCGGAAGATTCCGGTGGGCCCCGGCCGCGGCTCCGCCGCCGGCTCGCTGATCGCGTACGCCCTCGGCATCACCAACGTGGACCCGCTGCGCTTCGATCTGCTGTTCGAGCGGTTCTTGAATCCCGAGCGGATCTCGATGCCCGACATCGACCTCGACTTCTGCTTCGAGCGCCGCGGCGAGGTCTTGGAGTACGCACGCGAGCGCTACGGCCGCGAGTCGGTCGGCCAGATCATCACGTTCGGGACGCTGAAGGCGCGCGCGGCCTTCCGCGACGTCGCCCGCACCCTGCGCGTCGAGATGGGCGACGTCGACCGCATCACCAAGCTGATCCCCTCCGGCCCGGCGTTCTCCGTGACGCTCGCCGAGGCGGCCGACCGGGTCCCTGAAGTCAAAGCCGCCGCCGCCCAGGATGAGCGGATCCGCAAAGTCCTGGACCTCGGCGCGCGCATCGAGGGGCTGGCGCGGCATGCGTCGGTGCATGCCGCGGGCGTCGTCATCGCGCCGGGCCCGCTCATGGATTACGTGCCGGTGTGCACCGCCCCGGAATCGAAAGGCGGCGCCGGCAACGGAAGCGGCACCAGCGGCGATGCGATCATCACGCAGTACGACATGGTGGGGCTCGAGCAGGTCGGGATGCTCAAGATCGACCTGCTGGGACTCAAGACGCTGACCGTCCTGCACGATGCCGCGGCGATGGTCGCCGAGCGGCACGGCGTCGCGGTGGACCTGGAGCGGCCGGATCTCGACGATCCCCAGGTCTACGCCCTGCTGCGCTCCGGCCGCACGGCGGGGATCTTCCAGTTTGAATCGCCGCTCGCCACCGACTGCCTGCGGAACATGAAATGCGACCGGTTCGACGACCTGGTCGCCACCAACGCGTTGCTGCGCCCGGGCCCGCTCGATACCGGGATGTACCTCGTCTTCATTAATAGAAAGCTGGGCCGCGAGAAGGTGCGCTACCCGCATCCGGCGCTCGAAGAAATCCTGGCGCCGACCTACGGGGTGATCACCTACCAGGAACAGGTGATGCGCATCGCGAACGTCCTGGCCGGCTACTCCCTCGCCGAAGCCGACGTGCTGCGCAAGGCGGTGGGCAAGAAGATCAAGGAGCTGATCCAGGCGGAGCTGACCCACTTCGTCGAGCGCGCCATCGCGCGCGGGCACGACCGGCGCACGATCGAAGAGATCGCGGCGCAGATCGAGACCTTCGGCCGCTACGGCTTCAACAAGTCGCACGCCGTCGCCTACTCGATCCTCTCGTATCAGACGGCGTGGTTCAAGACCTACTATCCCGCGGAATTCATGGCGGCCATGCTGTCGGCGGACATCGGCAACACCGACAACGTGGTGAAGTACATCAATGAAGCCCGCGAGCTGGGACTCCAGGTGCTCCCGCCCGACGTCAACGAATCGGGTTTCAAGTTCACCGTGGTCGGCGACAACCGGCTGCGCTTTGGCCTCGGCGCCGTGAAGAACGTCGGCGAAGGCGCCATCGCGTCGATCCTCGCGGGGCGCCAGCCCGGTCCCTACCGGACCCTCGTGGACCTCTGCGACCGCATCGATCTGCGCCTGTGCAACAAGCGCGTCATCGAGTCGCTCATCGACGCGGGGGCGTGCGATTCCTTCGGCGGGCACCGGGCGCAGCTCGTCGCCGCGCTGGAGCACGCCTTCGGCGAAGCGCAGGTGCGCCAGCAGGAGCGCAGCGCCGGCCAACACGGCCTCTTCGGGGAGGAAACGCCCGTCCCCCGTCCCTCCTCCCCCCTCCCCGAGATGGTCCCGTGGACCGAACACGAGCGGCTCACCCGCGAGAAAGCGGTGCTGGGCTTCTTCATTTCGGGCCACCCCCTCGCCAAGTACCGCACGGAGGTGGAGCTTTTCGGGAACCGCACGACCGCGACGCTCGGCACTTGGAGCGATCACAAGGTCACGGTGGCCGCGGTCATCACGGTGGTGAAGCGGCAGGTCTCGAAGAAGAGCGGCGCCGAGTATGCGCGCCTGGTGCTCGAGGATTTCCACGGCACCGCCGAGGCGCTGGTGTTCCCCGAGGCGTGGGCCAAGCTCAACGGCGTCATCCGAACCGACGGGGCGTTCCTCTTGACCGGTGGCTACAGCGCGCGCGACCGCGGTGAAGACCAGGCGCCGTTCATCGTGGACGGCGCGCGCGATCTCGCGGAGCTGCTCCCCAGTGGCGCGATCGGCATGGCACTGCGCTGGACGGTGGACGCGCGCCCCGATCCCGAAACCACCCGCGCGGTCGCGGCGCTGTGCGCCGCGCACCCCGGACCGGCGCCGGTGCTCATCGAGTGGAAGGGCGCGGAGGCCGCCGACGCGAACGGGACGCGCGTCCGCTTTCGCAGCCGCTCGCTGCATGTGGACGCTGCGGACGACCTGCTGGCGGCGCTGCGCGAGCTGGTGGGCGCCGAC
>JAUYMC010000150.1 GCA_030699545.1 Gemmatimonadales bacterium
GCGGCGGCGTACGCGGCATCGAGCAGCTCGACCGGATGACGCACCCCCGCGGGCGACCCGGCGGCGGCGAGTCCCGCACCGAGCTGCATGAGGCACCCCGGATTGCCGGTCGCGACGACCTGCGGCGCCGCCTCCTCGAGCTGCGCGAGCTTTGCGCGCAGGACGGCGCGCGACATCTCCGGTTGCACCAGCGTGAAAATACCGGCGCTGCCGCAGCAGTCGGCGGCACCGGGGACGGCGACGAGCTCGAGCGTCGGGATCGCGGCGAACACCCGCAGCGGGGCCGTCGCGATGCGCTGCGCGTGCAGCAGGTGGCACGGCGGATCGTAGGCCACGTGCAGGTCGAGCGGCGCGCCTCCCACCGGCCCGTCGCCCGCGGCGAGCAGCTCGGTGACGTCGCGCACCCGCGCGGCGAACCGGGCGGCCGGTTCGGCGAGCGCCGGATCGCCGGCGAAGAGCCGTCCGTACTCCTTCATGACGGCCGAGCAGCCCGCGCTGTTCACGGCGATCGGTTCATCGCTGTCCCCAAAGGCGGCGAGGTTGATCCGCGCGAGCGCGCGCGCCCGGTCGGACAACCCCGCGTGTTCGTGCAGCGCCCCGCAGCACGCCTGGGCGGAAACCTCGCGCACGTCGTAGCGGTTGGCGCCCAGGGTGCGCACCGTGGCATCGTGCACGTGGGAGAAGAGGCCGTCCATGACGCAACCGCGAAACAGACGGACTGACGGCCCGATGGCCGGACGGTCGCCTCGCGCTCGGTGTTGGCCGTCCGGCCGTCCGGCCGTCCGGCCATCCGGCCGCGTAGCGGCCAGCATCCCCAGGGCAAACCGCAGCCGGCTCCACCCCGCGAGCCGGCGCGGCAGGCCTGTCGCCCTCAGGGTGCGCGCGAACCAGTAGGTCACCCGCGATATCCCGGGCGCCGTCAGCAGCCAGAGCAGCGCCCGCACCGGCCAGGCGACCCCGCGGTCGGCGGCGAGCAGCTCGCGCGCCGCTTCCAGCCCGCGGCCGTAGTGGACGCCCGAGGGGCAGACGGGCTCGCAGGCCCGGCAGCCGAGGCAGCGATCGAGGTGATACCGCAGCGATTCGTCGGAGGCGCGCAGATCGCCGCGCTCGAGCGCGCGCATCAGCTCGATGCGGCCGCGCGGCGAGTCGGCTTCGTCGCCCGTGACGAGGAAGGTGGGGCACGCCTGGAGACAAAAACCGCAGTGCACGCAGGCGTCCAGGCCCGCGAAGCCCCCCCTGTCCCCGCCGCTCATTCGCCTTCGCTTGCTACGACGAGTGCGCCGCCGGGGTCGAACGTGCGCCGCAAGCCGGCGACGAGAGGGCCGACGCCCTCGCGGTAGGCGCCGAAATGCCCGACGGTGTGCCGCACCGGCCAGGGCGCCCGCTCCAGGGTCAGCGGCACTTCCATCGCCGCGAGGGTACGCCGCAGCCGCTGCAGGCGGTCCGCCGACGCGTCGCCGGTCCAGCGAATCATCCCCGACGCCGGCGACGCCGCAATCCAGTCGTCGCCGAGCTGGTGCTGCAGCAAGTCGAGCAGCTCGTCGCTCGCCGCCGCAACGCTCCCGATCCGGAACGTGACGGGCCGGACCGCGAAGCCTTCCGCCAGGCGCATCCAGAAGTGATGCGCATCCTCGGCGCGCAGCGGGCTGAACCGGCCGTTGGTGGCCGCGCCGAGCCCGGTCTCGTCAGCTGCGACGAGGGCGGGCGACCCCGCCAGCCGGACGCCCAGCACCCAGCGCTCGCGCCGGGCGAGGGCGGGGGAGACGAGCTCGAGCGCGGCCGGCGTGAGCCCCGCGGCGGCGATGTCCTCGCCGACCTGGGTGAGATCTTCGCGCGAGCCTTCCAGGATGTAGGTCGTATCGCTGCGCGGCAGGGTTCGCAGGCGCAGGTGCACCAGCACGATCACCCCGAACGCGCCGAACCCGCCCGCCTGGAGGCGCGTGAGGTCGTAGCCGGCGACGTTCTTCATCACGCGACCACCGCTTTGCACCATGCGGCCGTCACCGGTCACGAAGGTCACGCCGAGGAGATGGTCTTTGATGGGGCCGAAGCCTTGCCGCAGCGGGCCCGCGGTGGCCGTGGCCACGACGGAGCCGAGCGTGCGTCCGGCCAGGCCGGGGGGATCGATCGCGAGCCAGGCGCCGCGGTCGGCGAGCTGCTGGCGCAGCAGGTCCAGGCCGATGCCCGCCTCGGCGGTCGCGGTGAGATCGGGCGGCTCGATGGCGAGCACGCGGTCGAGGCGGCGCGTCGTGAGCGCGAGATCGGCCGGCGCATCGCTCGGCAGCCACGTGCCCGCGCCTTCGATGCGGACACGCCACCCTTCCTGATGCGCGGTGCCCAGCAGCAGCGCGACGGCGTCGGGCGAGCCGGGGGCGACGCGCGGCACGCGGTCGGTGCCGGGCTCGAGCACGGCGCCTTCACCTAAAAGAGCGCGGACCTTTTCCAGGATGGTCACGGGGCTGGCTCCGCCGCGATTGCGGATTGCGGATTGTCGATTGCGGATTTGACGCCTGCATTTCTCTTCCGCAATCCGAAATCCGCAATCCGCATTGACGTCCATTCCCGGCAGGCGTGAATGGGCACCACTTTCCCCGGGTTCACCCGTTCCTCCGGATCGAAGACCCGCCGCACCGCCTGCATCGCTCCCAACGACTGCGGGTCGAAGATCAGGGGCATGTAGCGGAGCTTGTCGATCCCGATGCCGTGTTCGCCGGTGATCGTGCCGCCGGCGGCGATGCACGCCTCCATGATCTCGGCGCTGGCCCGCTCGACGCGCGCGCGCAGCTCCGCGTCGGTGGCATCGAACGAAATGTTGGGGTGGAGGTTGCCGTCCCCGGCGTGAAAGACGTTGCTCACGACGAGTTCGTAGCGCTGCGCGATGCCGCAAATTGTCTCGAGCACCTGCGGCAGCGCCGACCGTGGGACGACGGCGTCCTGCACGACGAGATCGCGCGACAGCCGGCCCATGGCGCCGAACGCTTTCTTGCGGCCCTGCCACAGCCGCTCGCGCTCGCGCTCGTCCGCGGCGATCCTGACCGACCGTGCGCCCGCCGCGCGCAGCAAGGCGACCACGGCATCCGCTTCGGCTTCCACGGCGCCGGCGTCGCGGCCGTCGAGCTCCACCAGCAGGATGGCGGCGGCGTCGCGCGGATAGCCGGCGGCGTACACCGAATCTTCGACGGCGCAGATGCACGACTGGTCCATCATTTCGAGTGCGGCGGGGACGATCCCGGCCGCGATGACGGCGGAGACGCCTGCGCCCGCGGCCCGCAGGCCGCCGAAGTCCGCGAGCAGCGTGCGGATCGCGCGCGGCAGCGGGGTCAGG
>JAUYMC010000153.1 GCA_030699545.1 Gemmatimonadales bacterium
TTCGGCGAGCGACATCGCCGAGCACTCGAGATGCCAGCCGGGCCGCCCGCGGCCGAACGGCGCGTCCCATGCGGCGCCCACCGCCTCGTCCTCGGCGTCCGCTTTCTTCCATAAAGCGAAATCACTGGGATCGTCTTTGCCGTATTCGTCGCTCGCCACGCGCGCGCCGACCTTGATCTCCCGCGTATCGAGCCGGGACAGCCGTCCATACGTCGGGAACTTCGCGATCCCGAAGTACACCGAGCCATCCTCTCCTGTATAGGCGATGCCGCGCTCCAACAGCCTACTCACGAGCGCGATCATCTGCGGCATGTACGCCGTCGCCGGCGTGTACACGTGCGCCGGCCTGATGCGGAGATAGTCGCGGTCCTCAAAGAACGCCTGCGTGAACGGCGCGGTGTGCTCCGTCAGCGGCTTGCCGGCCTCGCGCGCGGCCTTGATCGTCCGGTCGTCCACATCGGTGATGTTCATGATGTGAAAGACATCGTAGCCGGCATGCTCCAGCCAGCGGCGCAGCAGATCTTCGAACAGGAACGTGCGGAAATTGCCGATGTGGGCGTAGTTCCACACGGTCGGTCCGCAGGTGTACAGCGTGACACGCGGCGCCGCCACCGGTTGCAGCGGCTCGATGCGGCGGGTCAGCGTATTGTAGAGAGAGAGGGGCATGCCGTCCGAAAACCTAGCATGCCGCCGGACGAAAGTCAGCGCGCGCCGTCGTGCGCGTCCAGAACGACCTCTTCGAGGGACTTGAGCCGGACCCGCGTCGCGCGCACGGCCAACCGGTGGGCCCGGCAGAGGGCGAGGGCCGCCTCCGGGGTCCGCCCCGTCAGCGGGGTTTCGACGCCGCTGGCCGTGATCCGGAACCCGGGCGGCGGCTCCGCCGGCGGACGATCGAGAATCACCTCCAGAATGCGATCGCGCAGCAAACCGCTCAGCGTGCCGGCCCGCACGATGCGGCCCTCCCGCAGCACGAAGACCCGCGCGACCAGTCCCTCCAGCGCCGACGGATCGGTGGCGGCAATCAAGACCGCCACGCCCTCCGCGGCGATCCGTCCCAGCGGGTGGCGCAGATCGCGGCGAGCGACCGGATCCAACCCCGAGAGCAGCTCGTCCAGCACCACGACGCGGCGGCCACCCAGCACCGCCTGCGTCAACGCGATGCGCCGGCGGTCCGCCACCGCCAGCCTGCCGGCGCGGACGTCCGCGAGCGTCCCCGCGCCCGTCAGCTCGAGGGCCCGCTCCACCATCGCCGTCTGCCTCGGCCCACCATGCAGGCGAGCGAGGCAGGTGAGCGTCTCCCGCACCGTGAGCGCCGCGGGGTACGCCGTCCGCCGGCCCGCGTAGCCGACCAGGTGCGTCGCGGGACGACTGCCCACCGGCACGCCGCACACGAGTGCGGATCCGCGCGATGGCGTGAGGATGCCGGCGGCCACCTCGAGCAGCGACGATTTCCCCGCCCCGGACGGGCCCACCACCCCCGCCACCTCGCCGGGGACGAGCGCGAGTGACACCCCCTCGAGCCGCCGCGGGGAGGGCACCCACACATCGGCGAGGGTGAGCGCCTGATTACTCGCCAGCGCGTGCATCTGCCCGGCGCAGCACGCCGCTCGCCACGACGATCCCCAGCGCCGCCCACGCCGCGGCATGGGCGAGCGCGCCGGCGTCGCCCGCCGCGATATCGCGGTAGCGCCACAACGCGGGCCCCAGCTCCAGCGCGCTCGCCGCGATCACCCGCCATCCGCCCGGCTCGGCCATCGCGACGAAGTGCTCGGGCGGGGCCGCGCCGGCGACCATCATAAAGAGGAAGAGCGCGACCAGCGCGGTCCGTCCCAGGGCGAGCGCGACCGCGAGGGCGCATCCCGCGACCGCCACCGCCGCGGTGGCTCCCGCGAGCACGACGGCGCCGAAGCGCTGGCCGCTGACGCCGAGCGCGAGCGTGGCCAGTACGGTCAGGATCGTCGCCGGAGCGGCGGTGCCCAGCCACCGGCCGGTGGCGACCGCGATGGGCGTCGTCGGATGGAAGCGGCTGGGCGTGGCGGTAGCGGCGGCCGATGCGGCCAGCACCGCCCCGAACGCGCCGGCCTGGAGCGCCACGGTCAGGGGGTCGGCGCTTCCGCCGAGCCAGAGCAGCGCGGCGCCCAGCGCCAGGAGCCAGAGTCCGAGCCGGGTACGGAGCACTTGCGGGCGGATGAGTGCCCATTCGGCGAGTACGCAGCGCAGGAAATGCATGGCAGGGAGGATAGGACGGGCAGGTGGAAACGACGGCACCGGAAGAGCGCGAACGGGATCAAATCATGGCGGCCTCCCGGATGATGGCGTCCACCAGGGGCGTGGCGGCGAAGCGGACCGGATCGGTCGCCGGCAATCCCGTCTCCTCCTCGGCGCGCGCGACGGCCTCGCGCGCCGCCGCCTCATCCATGTCGAAGGTGTTGAGACAGATCCCGATGACCTTGGTGGGGTGCACCGGGCGCGCGGCGCGCTCGTAGATGTCGATCAGCTCCGGCAGCGGCGGAATGCGCACCCACGGCTCGCGGCCGTGATAATCGCCGATGAAGTCGCGCGTGGACTGGTGGCAGAGGATCAACGCGTCGGGACACGCGCCATGCATGAGGCCCAGCGTGACGCCCGAGTATCCCGGATGAAGCAGGCTGCCCTGCCCCTCGACGAGCACGATGTCGTTCCCGCGCGCCCCCTGGAGGACGAGCTGCTCGGCGGCGCCCGCGATGAAGTCGGCCGCGACGGCATCGACGGCGGTGCCCCATCCTTCGATGAAGATGCCCGTCTGGCCCGTCGCGACGAAGCTCGTCCTGTGCCCGCGGCGCACCAGCTCGTCACGCAGCTCGAGCTGGGCGGTCATCTTGCCGACGTTGCAATCGGACCCGACGGTGAGGATCACGAACGCCTCCACCTCGGCGGCGCGGCCGTCGGCGATGGGCAGATCGGGGGGCGGCCGCCGGGCGTCGAGGATGCGGACGCCTTTCGCGCGCGCCAGTGGCCCCAGCTCGGGGTCGTCGCCGATGAACGTGTGGAGGCCGCTCCAGATCTCGAGGCCTCGCTCGAGGGCGCTGCGCAGCCAGGCGCGCCACTCGTCCGGCAGGCGCCCACCCATCGGCGCGATGCCGATCAGCACGGCGGTCGCACCGTGCCCCTCGGCAATGCCCCGCGCGAAGTCGCCCACGACGGGGATCGGTCCCCCGAATCCCAGCACGTCCTGAACGCTCTTTCCCGCGTGCTCGCGGTCCAGCACCGCGACGATGCGCTCCGGGAAGTAGCGGATGCAGGAGTTGGCGGTTTTCGAGCTGAGGGGACCGAACTGGCCGTCGGCCAGGATGAGAAAGCGGTGCTGCGACGGCTCGACCCCCATCAGGCGGCGGTGGTGGCGGCGCCCGCTCCGCGGCGCTCGCCGGCGCGACGCTCGGTCGAGCGCAGCACGGCCGGCTCGGAGCGCGCGATATCGCCGTAGATCTGGCCGTGCAGAATGTGGCGGATCAGCACCATCGTGACGCAGAGAATCGGCACGGCCACGACCAGCCCAACCGCTCCCAGCAGCGTCCCCATGATGAGCACGCCGGAGATGGTGAGGACGGGCGGCAGATACACCTTGCGCTGCATGATGCGGGGCACGACGTAGTTCGCCTCGAAGACGTGGACCACGATGCCCAGGAGGATCACGAAGATCACCTTCAGCCAGTCGCCCGTGCTGACGACGAACAGCGCGGGCAGCAGCGTGGACACGAGCGTGCCGAAGAACGGCACGATCGCGACCAGTCCGGTGAAGATGCCGAAGGCGAGCCAGAAGGGGACGCCGAGGATCCAGAGTCCCACGGCCGTGAGCAGGGCGAGCACGGCCATCGCGAGCAGCTGGCCCACGACCCACGCGCGCAGCGTGGCGGAGAGGTCGTGGAAGATGCGGACCGCGATGGGACGGTAGTGGGGTGACACCAGCGAGATCAATCCGTTGCGGTACAAGTTCGGCTGGCGGGCGACGTAGAGCGCCATGACCAGCACGCTCGCGCCCTCGATGAACAGCTTGCCCCCGCCCCGCACGTACCCGATCAGCGATCCACGCAGAAAATTCGTGGCGTCATCCACCAGCGCCGTGACGATGCCCGACGAGGGATCGGCGAGCTGAGTGCGGTCGAGCACCGGATACTCGCGGGCCCACTGCGCCAGCACGTTCTGAATGTTGGTGAGCGTCTGCGGCAGGCCGCCGATGAGCGCCTGGGTCTGATCGATCACGGGGGGCACGAGCAGCACGGCGATGCCGCCGACGCCCGCGATCGTGGCGGCGACGGCGATCGTGAGTCCCACCCAGCGGCGCAGCTGGAAGCGCCGCTCGAGCCAGTCGGTGATCGCCGAGAGATAGACGGCGAGCAGGATGGCGATGAAGACCAGCAGCAGGATCTCGACGACCCGGACGATGAACCAGATGACGAGGGCCGCAACAAAGAGCGCCACGAACGTGGCGCTCGACAACCGGGGAGGGGCGGTGCCGGCGGGCTCGCTCAGCGGCCGGGCTCGGCGTCGTCGTCGTCGAGGAGCTCCGCCTCCTGGGCGCCTTTGCCGAGGGCGCGCGCTTCAGGCGCGCCGCCGGGCAAGAGCCCCAGCTTCTGCTTCAGCGCCACGAGCTGCGCGTCGGCATCGGCCTTCACCTCGAGGCCCTGGAACTGCTTCACCAGGGAGTCGCCCGTCAGGTCTTCGTTGACCTCGGCGGCGGCGATCAGCTTGCGCTCCTCGTGCTCGATCTGCTCGGCCATCCGCTCGAACGTTTCGAACGCGCTCTTGTCGGAGATCGAGGACATCGTCTCCTGGATCCGCTTGTGCGCTTCGGCCCGTTTCTGGCGCGCGATGAGGATGTTCTTCTTGCGCTTGGCTTCCTCGATCTTGTCGTTCAGCTGCCGCAGCGAGCCTTTGAGCTTCTCGGTTTCCTCGCGGTGCTTGGCCCACGTTTCCTGGAGCTGCACGGCATGCTGCACGTGCTCGTTGTAGCGCAGCAGCGCCTGCTTCGCCAGATCGTCGCGTCCCTCCTGCACGGCGAGCACGGCCCGCTTCTCCCAGTCTTCGGAGAGTTTCTTTTCCTGCTCGGCCTGTGCCGAGAGGCGCTTCTCGTCGGCGATCGCCGCGGCGACCTGCTGCTTGGCTTTCGCCAGCTGGCCACGCATGTCGACGATGAGCTGCTCGAGAACCTTCTGCGGGTTCTCGGCACGCGAGATCAGATCGTTGATGTTCGACCGGATCAGCGTGGACAGACGATCAAAGATGCCCATGGCTCCTCTTGGCTTCAGGCCTGTGCTGTCTTACGCCATCCGGCCCGGTGTCGTTTCGGCCGGCAACGTCACGATGGGCCCCCGCTCAATCGGTCGGCGGCGCGTTGCTGGCCGAGCATCCGCTCCGTAAAATCTACCCGCTCAGCCAGTTCCGCCACCTCCCGGCGCAGCTGGTCCACCCCATCGACCAGCTCGTCGTGCTCCTCGTCGGTCATGGCCCCCGCCCCCGCCCCCACCCCCGCCCCGCGCCGCGCCGGGGGTGGAACCACCCCGTGACGCAGCCGCTCGGCGATCGCTTTCCCGACGGGCGAGACCGAGATCATCCACGCAAAGAAGCCCCAGACGGCGATCACCGGGATCATGAGCGCGAGCACACCTTCCATCGTTCAGCTCCTCAGCTTGGGAAGGTCGGCGTCGCGCTGCCGCGCGAGCAGCCGTTCGGCGAAGTCGACCCGCTCCTCGAGCTCGGCGACGTCGCGACGGGTCTGCTGCATTTCGGCGAGCAGGTCTTCGCGCATCGCCTGCAGCTCCTCCCGCACGCCGGGATCGATCTCGCGAGGACGCAGGCGCTCGGCGAGCGCGCGGACCAACGGGTAGCCCAAGATGATGCAGCCGGCCACGACCGCCAGCAGCGCAAATACTTCCTCCGGTCCCATTGGCCTCCTCCTTGATTCCCGATTTCAACCTACCGACTAGTCCCCCGCCTGCAACACCTTGCGCAGGAATTGACCGGTATATGACCCTTTGGCCAGCGCCACCGCTTCGGGCGACCCCGCCGCCACGACCTGTCCACCCGCGTCGCCGCCTTCGGGGCCGAGATCGATGACCCAGTCGGACGTCTTCACGACGTCGAGGTTGTGCTCGATGACGACGACCGTGTTGCCCTTGTCGACGAGCCGGTGCAGCACCTCGAGCAGCAACCGCACGTCTTCGAAGTGGAGACCCGTCGTGGGCTCGTCCAGGATGTAGAACGTGCGGCCGGTGTCACGCTTCGCCAGCTCCGTGGCGAGCTTGACGCGCTGGGCTTCCCCGCCCGAGAGCGTCGTCGCCGACTGGCCGAGATGGATGTATCCCAGTCCTACGTCGTTCAACAACTCGAGTTTCGTCCTGATACGCGGCTGGTGGTCGAAGAAATCGAGCGCATCGGCGACCGACAGGTCCAACACGTCGGCGATCGACTTTCCTTTATACCGCACCTCGAGCGTCTCGCGATTGTAGCGCCGCCCCTTGCAGACTTCGCATGGGACGTACACGTCCGGCAGAAAATGCATCTCGACTTTCACGAGCCCGTCGCCCTGACACGCTTCGCACCGCCCGCCCTTCACGTTGAACGAAAAGCGGCCGGGACCGTAGCCGCGCAGCTTCGACTCGGGGAGATACGTGAACAGCTCGCGGATCGGCGTGAACAGCCCCGTGTAGGTGGCGGGATTGGAGCGCGGCGTCCGCCCGATGGGGCTCTGATCGATGTCGATGACCTTGTCGATGTGCTGGAGGCCCTCGATCCGCTCGTGGGCGCCCGGGATCACCTTGGCCCGGTAGAAATGCCGGGCCAGCGACTGATACAAAATGTCGGTGACCAGCGTGGACTTGCCCGAGCCGGAGACGCCGGTCACCGACACGAACACACCCAGGGGGAACTCGACCGTGAGGTCCTTGAGGTTGTGGTGGCGCGCGCCGACGACCCGCAGCATCCGGTCGGCGGTGGCGACACGGCGGCGCCCCGGTGGGGGCACGGGGATCCGCAGCTCGCCGCGGAGATACCGCGCCGTCAGGGAGTCGGGGTGCCGCAGCACATCCGGCAGCACGCCGGCGGCCACGACTTCGCCCCCATGCCGGCCCGCGCGCGGTCCCAGGTCCACGACATAGTCGGCCGCGCGGATCGTTTCTTCATCGTGCTCGACGACGAGCACGGTGTTGCCGAGGTCGCGCAACTCGCGCAGCGTGGCGAGCAGACGCGCGTTGTCGCGCTGATGCAGGCCGATGGACGGCTCGTCCAGAATGTAGAGCACGCCGACGAGACGGCTCCCGATCTGCGTGGCCAGCCGGATGCGCTGCGCTTCGCCGCCCGACAGCGACTCGGCCGACCGGTCGAGCGTCAGGTACTCGAGCCCCACGTCGGCGAGGAAGCGGAGCCGGTCGACGACTTCCTTGAGGATGGGACGAGCGATCTCCGGATCGAGGCCGGGACGGCCGTTGCCGCGCAGCGGAACGGAGGTGAAAAAGTCCAGCGTCTCGCGAACCGGCAGGGCGACGACGTCGCCGATGCTGCGGCCGTTCACGAGGACGGACAGGCTCTCCGGACGCAGGCGCCGGCCCCGGCAGGTGGGGCACGGCTGCTCGAGCATGAATTGCTCCATCTGCTCGCGCACCGCGTCGGACGTCGTCTCGCGATAGCGCCGCTCGACGTGGTCGAGCACGCCTTTCCAACCGGATTCGTACGAGCCGTGCCAGCGCTCGCTGTCGTACTGATAGGTGAACGTGCGGCCGGCCGCGCCCTGCAGCAGTACTTTGCGCACCGCGGGCGACAGCTCGCCCCACGGCGCATCGAGGCTGAACTTGAACGCCTTCGCGAGCGCGGGGAGTACGACCTTGCGGAGATATCCGGTCGGCTCGCCCCACGGCAGAATCACGCCCTCGAGAATCGACAAGCTCGCGTCACCGGTGACGAGCTCGGCGTTCACTTCGCGCCGCGTCCCGAGCCCCGAGCAGTCGGGACAGGCGCCGAACGGCGAGTTGAACGAGAACTGCCTCGGCTCGAGCTCGGGCAGCGACAACCCGCATTTGGGACAGGCGTAACGCTCGGAGAAGAGCTGCGCGCGTGGGCTGCCGCCCGCGGTTTGCCGGACCACCTCGACCACGCCCTCCGCCGCCTTGAGCGCCGTCTCGATCGAATCGGCCAGGCGGCCCCGGTCCGCGGGACGCACGACCAGCCGGTCCACGACGACCGCGATGTCGTGGTTCTGCCGCCGGTTCAGCTTCGGCAGCGCCGAGAGATCGTAGGTCTCGCCGTTCACGCGGGCGCGCACGAACCCCTGCTTGCGCATCGCCTCGAACACGTCGCGGAACTCGCCTTTGCGGCCGCGCACGAGCGGCGCGAGGACTTCGATCTTGGTGCCTTCCGGCCACTGCAGCACCAAGTCGGTGATCTGCGACGCGCTCTGGCGCTCGACGGGCGCCCCGTCGTTCGGACAATGCGGCGTCCCGGCCCGCGCCCAGAGCAGACGGAGATAATCGTAGATCTCGGTGATCGTCCCGACGGTGGACCGCGGATTGGAGCCGGCGGTCTTCTGTTCGATCGAAATGGCGGGCGACAGGCCCTCGATGGCGTCGACGTCCGGTTTGTCCATCAGTCCGAGGAACTGCCGGGCGTACGCCGACAGCGATTCCACGTAGCGGCGCTGGCCTTCCGCGTAGATCGTGTCGAACGCCAGCGACGATTTGCCCGAGCCGGACAGGCCCGTGATCACCACGAGGGCGTTGCGGGGGAGCTCGACGTCGATGTTTTTGAGGTTGTGCTCGCGGGCGCCGCGAACGATCAACGCATCGGACATAGACCGGGAGGCTACCTGAGGCACCGTATTCAGGTCAACTCTCCCCGTTTCTCTTGCCTATCCCCGCGCCCTTTCCTACGTTAGCATCCCCATGCCGACCCGCGCGCTCTTCGTGCTCACGACGATCGGCTCAGCCGCCGCGGGGCGTAAACTCGTGCGGGGATTGGTGAAGGACCGGCTGGTGGCGTGCGGGACCCTGCTTCCGCGGGGCACCTCCATCTACCGCTGGAAAGGCGCCGTGAAGGAGGAGACCGAGGTGGTAGTGCTGCTCAAGACCGATGCCTCCAAGTGGGACGCGCTCGCCGCGGCCGTGCGCGATCGCCATCCCTACGCCGTGCCCGAGCTGCTGGCGCTTCCGGTCGAGCGCGCCCACGAACCGTACCTGGCGTGGCTCACGCACGAGGTGATGGCGTGAACCGGCCGCACAAGCGCGAGCGTCGCTGGCAGTCGTCGCAGGAGCGCGCCCGCGTGGCCGCCGAACTGATCGAGGAGGCGGCCTCGCTGACCGACACCGCCGCGATCGCCACCCCGCTCGAGGTCGCCCGCGCGGAGCTGCCCCCGCCGCTGCGCGTCGCCCTGCCGGCGTCTCCCGGCGAGACGCAGCCGCGCGCCTCGCTGGATGAGGAGCGGGCGCCGGAATCTCCGGCTCCCCCGCCCGAGCCACCCGAGCCACCCG
>JAUYMC010000155.1 GCA_030699545.1 Gemmatimonadales bacterium
CACCGCCGCCGCCCAGGCCGCCGGGGTTCCGGCGGATCTGGGTCAGCTGATTCGACCAGTTCTGGCGCCACCCGGGCGGCACGTAGCGCAACTCCTCGCGCGCCGCGAGCGCCTCGGGATCCTCCATCAGGAACGTCTCCCACAGCGCCAGCGTCGGCACGGTCCAGGCGCGCGCGGCGCAGGTCGCCGCGACCACCTGCCCGATGCCCTGATCGGTGGCGGAATCGGGTCCGCCGACGGTCTCGGCGTAGTTGTCGAGATGGTCGATCGACGCCTGTCCCGCTTCCAGCGCGTGGTAGACGCCGACGGCATTCGGGACGTGGCCGGCGAATCGCATCCCCAGCCGCCTGGCGGTCGCCGCGATGGTGTCGTACGTCTCCCGTGACAACCCTTCGTGAATCTTGAGGTGGTCGAACCCCGCGGCGTGCTGTCCCTCGACCAGGCGCCGTCCGGTTTCCGCGTTGGGCGCGCTGTTCCCCGAGAGCGGAGGCCCGGGCACGAACAACCGGGGTCCGAGCAGCTCGCCGCGGGCGATCCGTCCCTTGAGCTCGAGGTGGGCGGGCGTTCCCTGCATCCCGCGTACGACCGTCACGCCATTGGCGACGTAGAGAAACAGCACGTTCTCGGTGATCTCGGGACCGGCATTGGGATTGGGGAGATGCCCGTGCATTTCCCCAAGTGCCGGCATGAGGTATTTGCCGCGGCCGTCGATGCGGACGGCGCCGTCAGGCACCCGGACCCGCTGGGTCGGCCCGACCTCGGTGATGTTGCCGTCCCGAACGATGACCGTCTGGCGCTCGAGCACGCCCGCGCGGTTCATCGGCACGACGTTGACGTCGACGAAGGCGACGAGCTGGGTGTCGCGCGGCGAGACCCCCCCGCCGAGCCGCGGCGGCCACGGCGTCGGCAGGGCGGGTGCGGCCTGGGCGGCGAACAGGAGGAGAGTGCCGAGCATCATTGCCCGTAGGTGTTCGCAAGATGCGCGCCACATACCTAGATCGTCCTCATTTGATCGTGGCGCCGTACGCGAATGGGACCTCCGCCCCCGGCCGGTCGGCGATCGTCGGCACGAGCGTCACCCGCGCCCAGCGGGAGCCGAGTCCCGCGATCGTCACCGAGCCGGCGGAGCCGGCGTCGAGCGGGATCGGGATGACGGACGAGCGCCCGTTGGCCGCGGTCGCGACGGCGAACGCGCGCCAGGCGAAGCCGTCGGCGCCGTCGAAGCTGAGCGTCAGCGTTCCGGCGCCCGCCGGGAGAAACTCCACGAAGTTCGCTCCCAGCCCCCACGGCGCCCGGTTGACGATGTTCCCCTTGGACGGCGGCACCGACACGCTGACGGGGTAGGTCGCGTGCACCGCTCGAATGAAGTTGCGTGGCAGGGGCACCACGCTCGGCGGATCGGTCGTAAAGTCCGAAAGATCGAGGAGGTACTCCGCCGGGGCGAACGCCTTGATGCCTTCCCACGACCCTCCGAACACCACGTCGCGAATCGCGTCCGGCGTCGAGCGGGTCCGGCCGGCGAGCCAGACCTGACGCGGCACGTCCTGACCGAATGTTTCACTCATCCAATGCTGGAAGAACGCCGATCCGTACACAAAGCGGCTGAACAGCGGGAAGTCGGGCGTGGCGAGGAAGCGATTGATATACCAGCGCCAGTCGTTCAAACCGTCATACACGATGTCTTCCGCCCATGTGGCGTGGGACTCGAACAACCAACCCGACTGGTAGATGTTGATGTTGAACTGGCTGGCATGCATGAACTCGTGTGCGTTCGTGACCTTCTGGGCGCCGCTCCGCACCGGTTCGTGACCCGTCACGTCTTCGTCGTTGGGAGGGAACCCTTCGGAGAAATCGTTCTCCACCACGATGTAGGCTCCGGCGGTTCCCAGGGGGAATGGTGCGGTGGCAAAGGTTTCCACTGCCTCCGTCGTGGCGGTATACCCGTAGTACAGCCGCAGATTCTGGAAATACACGTGGAATTTTGCGTGTGGCGTCCCCTTGGGCGCCGGATAGCCCAACTGCTCGATCTCGACGTCCCAGATGTGCTCGTAGCTCTCGACGGCGACGTCGATGAAATCGGAGCGCCCGTTGCGGTTGGCGTCCACTGCCGGCACGGCGTGCGCCCCCTGTGTCGTATAGTGAAGCACGAAGTGCTCGGTCTCCGCCGTCTCCTTGAGCTGCCCGAAGCCGTGGGCCCGCAGATCCATGATTTCTTCCTGCGTGGACGCGGAGAGCTCATCCCATTCGACCGCCATCCGGATCATCGACCAGGTGGCGTCTTTTCCGATGGCGCTGGTGCGGTACTTCGCCGGCAGTTTCTCGGCCGCGGACACCGCGTATTGCCGGTAGCGATTGGCGTTGTTCCTGTCGAGCAATCCGGCGCTGTAATCGCCTTCGATCAGGTCCAGCGACGTGGGTCCGTTGCCGTTCCCCTGGCCGCCGGCCGCGAACGATGGGCGGGTGTCCGCGGGAGCAGCGGGCTGGGAGTCAGAGCAGGCCGCGAGAACGATCAAGGCGATGGGCGCAAAGCGAACGGGGGTCTTGAACACGGGGAGGCTCCGCTGAGGTTAGCGCAGAATCTGCCTCCCCAGCGGGGCCCCGCAAGGCGCTACGCGTCTACTCGTGCACCGCGAAACCGGCGCATGACAATCCAGCCGGCAAACGCGACCGCGCCGAGCGGCAACAAGATGCCAAGCGACTGCACGACGATGGCGAGCAGCGTGACGAAGTTGCGCCACGCCTGCTTGAAGGCCTCACCCATGACGCTCGTACCGGCGGCCCCGACGACGGGCAATGGCTCATGCAAGGTCACCAGGATCGTGCTCGTGGCGATGTGGGCGCGCAGGTAACGGAGCCGGCCTTCGAAGCGCTCGATGTCTTCGCGGACTCGGGCCAGCGACTGCTCGACCTGGAGGACGTCGGCCAGCTTGCCTGTGCGGGCGGCGAGCAGCTCGATCAGGCGCCGCTCCAGCCGCCGGGCGTTTTCCATCCGTGCTGTGACGTCTACGAACTCCTCGCCCACATCGGCGGCGCTGACGTTGACCGATTCGACCTTGCCGATCGGCTCGAGCCCGCTCAGCGCCTGGTCAAAGCGCTCTGCCGGGACCTTCAACTCGATCGTCGCCTGGCGCAGCTGGCCCGAGCCGTTCTGGACCGAGACGTTCGCCACGTACCCAGTCAGGGCGTCGGCGATGGCACGGGTCTGTGTGATCGCCGCCTCGAGGGAGTCCACCTCGATCGACGCCTGCGCGGTCCGGATGATCAAGGCGCTGGATGGTCCGGGCAGGGGGATCGCCGCCCTGTCCGTGAGATTGACGAGCACGGCTGCGGGAGCCGGGCCAGCCTCGCGGCTATACCCCCGCGACAAGTACGCGCCGGTCGATTCGGCCGGCGGTGCGGCTTGCTCGAGCGTGCATGCGGCGAGGAGCGTGCAGACGAGGGCGATCGAACGGAGAGACACGGGAGCTCCTGGTAAGGGACCTATTAGAGACACTCCCGACGTGAGAGTTTGCACACCGGACGGGTGTCAAATCGGGGTCGAAGTCGATTACGAATTGATGAACTGAAGCTCCGCGAGTGGCGCAGCCGTAGATTTGGGCTATGGACGGCATCGCCGTGCGCCTCGAGCGGCTCAAACGGGAAGCGCGCAAGGAATGGAAGCGCCGCGTGAAGCGGTTGCGGCGGGGAACTCCCCAGGCCCGCGCCAAGGAGTGGCGGGCGCTGGCGGGCGCGGTGGCCGGCGCGGTGCTCAAAGTGGCGCTCATCTTTGCGCTCCCCTTTGCCGTCCTCGTGCGGGGAGCGGTGTTCTTCCATCAATACGGCCGCATCCCCGTCTGGCTGGCGCTGCTCGTGGCGGCGCTGATCACCTGCGGGATCGTCACCGCCTACGCCGCCTGGGTCTCCCACAGGCTCACCGGCCGCGCCCGGGCGCTGTTCCTCGGCAAGTGGGTGGCGATGCCCCTCGTGATCGTCTTCTGCGGCCATTCCCTGTTATACCTGGCGCGCGTCAACGCCAAGGCGGAACCGGTCCGCGCCTACTACACGTCGGTCCACCCCCTGCTGCGGTTGGCGCTGTCCACGCTCATCCTCGCCGACGGCGACATCGTGGTCACCGACTTCGGCCGCCAGCCGGCCGACTACCGCCGCATGGGGCTGCCCGTCAACAGCCGGACCCGCCACTACCGGAAGTCGGACGGCTGGGTGCACGCGGTGGATGTGCGGACGACGGGGCGGGGGGCGGTGCGGAACCGGACTGTGCAGTTTTACTTCTGGCTGATGGGCTTCGAGACGCGGCGGCACGTGGGCACCGCCGACCACTTGCACGTGGAGCTGCGTCAGTCGCGGTAAAGCTGCTGCAGCTCGCCGAACGGAATGCCGTAGGCGTCGAGCGTGCCGTAGGTTCCCTTCTCCTTCCACTCCCGCGCCATGCGGCGCACCAGCCCCAGCGTCGCGCGCATCGGGGCCGAGCCGAACGTCACCCGCCGGACGCCGAGCGACTCCAGCTCCTTGAGACCGGGGGCGCCGGGTGTACCGAGGATGTTGAGCGGCGCGTCGATCTCGCGGACCAGCCGCTCGATCGTGTCGCGGTCGGCGACGAACGGCACGAACACCGAATCGGCGCCGGCTGCGCGGAAGGCGTTGCCGCGACGGATCGCCTCCGCGAGTCCGCCCATCTTGGGACTGAACGCGTCGGTCCGGGCGTTGATGACGAGGGGGACGCCGGCCGCCTTGGCGGCCGCTCGCGCCGCGCGCACGCGCTCGACCGCCAGCGACAGCTCGAGCAGCGGCTCCTCCCCGACGCGGTCCTCGAGATTCATGCCGACGGCGCCCATCTCGAGGACGCCCTGCACGGTCTCGACGATGGCATCGGCGCCGCGGCCGTAGCCCGCCTCCATGTCGGCGGTGATGGGGACGGCGACGCGCTTCACGATCCGGCCGACGGCCGCGAGCATATCGGCGCGGCTGATCTGCTCGCCGTCCGGGTAGCCGAGGGAGAAGGCGATGCCGGCACTGGTGGTGGCCAGCGCCGGGTACCCCGCCGTCGTGAACACACGCGCGCTCCCTGCGTCCCAGACGTTGGGGAGCACCAGCATCGGCCCGGCGACGTGCAGCCGCCTCAGGGCCTCGGCCTTGGCGTGCATGAACGGTATGTTATCGGTTCCTCGATTGGGGGTCAAAGCCATGTCGCGTCTCGTGTTTGTCGTGTTGGTTGCTGCGCTCCTGGCGTGCGGCCGGAGCCCCGCGCCCGCCCAGTCCCCGCCAGCGCCGCAGGCGGCCTGCGTATCCCAAGCCGCGACGCTTCCCGCGGTCGCGCCCCGCTGGTCGGCCGCCCGCGCCCGGGCGCACGCGCTCGCCTGTGAGCAGCTCGCGCCGGACGTCCCGGGATTCGCGATCGCGGTGGCGGTGGACGGGCAGATCGTCTGGTCGGAAGCGTTCGGGTACGCCGATCTCGAGGCGCGGCGGCCGGCCACGCCCGCGACGCAGTTCCGGATTGGCAGTGTCTCCAAGTCGCTGACCGCCGACGCGATCGCTCACCTGTACGAGAGCGGCACGCTCGATCTCGACGCTCCGGTGCAACGCTACGTGCCGACGTTTCCCGACAAGGGCGCCGTGATCACGACGCGTCTCGTGGCCGGTCATCTGGCGGGTTTGCGTCACTACCGAGGCGGGGAATTCATCTCGAACCGGCGGTTCCCCACCGTGACGTCGGCGCTGGCCGTTTTTCAGGATGATTCACTGGTGGCCGCGCCCGGCACGCGCTTTTCCTACTCGAGTTACGGATTCAACCTGCTCAGCGCCGTGATCGAAGGGGCATCGGGCGAGGAGTTTCTCGCGTACATGAGCCGGCAGGTCTTTATCCCGCTCGGGATGACCAGTACCGCGCCCGACAGGAACGACAGTCTGATTCCCAACCGGACGCGGTTCTACGAGCGGAGCGGCGGCGGCGAGTTTGTGCCTTCCCCCATCGTGGACAACAGCAACAAGTGGGCGGGCGGCGGCTTCCTCTCGACCGCCGAAGATTTGGTGCGGTTCGGATCGGCGTTTCTCGAACCGGGCCACCTCGCGGGTCCGACGCTCGAGCTGCTGTTCACACCGCAGCACACGACGGCGGGAGCCGCGACGCCGTACGGAATCGGATGGTACGTCGGGAGCGATACCTTGGGTCATCGCTACGTGTATCACGGCGGCGGCTCAGTGGGCGGGACCACGGCGTTCGGGGTCGACCGCGACTCCCGCGTCGTCTTCGCATTGGTCACGAACCTCGGCCGCGCACCGCTCGACGGGGCACGGGAAATCCGGCTGGTCTTCGACTCCGCTGCGACGCGGCCCTAGTTCGCCCGTCCGCCGCGCGCGGCGCGCATCGCCTTCCATTGGCGCGGGTCCCACATCGCGTCGGGAATGGCCACGTTCACCTGGATCTGCTTGTACTCCTCGAGGAACTGCCGGTCGCCGTCCATGAGAAACTCGACTTCGGGCGCGATCCACCCGCCCGCGAGCGGCTCGTACCTGTTGAACCGGATCTCGGACGTCTTGGCCGTGTCTTGCGGCGCCGGATTGAGCATCCGCACGAACAGCAGCCGCTCCTTGTCCACCCAGAACTGGCGGCTGTGGAGGTCACCGGCACGCGCGCCGACGACGTACACCGGCCGGCCCTGCCACGTCGCCTCACTGAGGATCGACAGGTCGAAGGGACGCGGGCCGCGCGTCAGTGCGGCGATCGTGCGCTCGACCGGCTGCATGTAGACATCGAAGCGGAGCACCAGGAGCGGGTGCACGAAGGGGCGGGCGAGCACGGCGGAGTCTTTCCGGAAGACGAACTGCGAGTCGCCCCGGAACAGCATGCCGTTGCCGGAATCGGAAGGCTGGACTTCGATCCGCAGCTTTCCGGGGGCGGCGAGCCACTCGTGCCACACCGTGCTGTCGAGCGAGCCGTCGGGGCGCTTTTCGGTGTTGTACTGCACGAAGGTGACATTGCGGTACCACGTGCCGTCGTAGCGGGCGCGCATCGCGGCGAGCAGCTCGCGCGGCGTGGTGATCGGGGTCGTGGCCTGCTGCAGGCTCAACAGCAATACCAGCATCGAACTCATCTCATCGCTCCAATCGGTAGCCGGTCTTGCGGACCGTGAGGATGTGTTTCGGGTTTGCGGGATCGCCTTCCAGTTTGCGCCGCAGCTCCGCGACATGCGTATCGACCGTCCGGCTCATGACCTCGGCGCTGTATCCCCAGACCTCGGTGAGCAGCTCGTGACGGGTGACGCAGGCGCCGTCGCGGCGCATCAGGGCCACCAGCAGATCGTACTCTTTGGGCGTCAGCGCGACCGGCGCGCCGCGCCGCAGCACGGTGCGTGAGGGCGCGAGCACCTCGATGTCGCCGAATTTCTCGACTGCGGAGGGCGGCGGACCGCCGTTGCGGCGCGGCGCGGCCACCCGCCGGAACAGCGCTTCGACGCGGGCCAGGAGCTCCAGCACGCCGAACGGCTTCGTCACGTAATCGTCGGCGCCGAGGCGCAGGCCGCGGACTTTGTCGGCCTCCTCGCCGCGGGCCGTCAGAATGAGCACCGGCATGCCCAGGCCTTCCTCGCGCAGCGTCTTCAGCACGCGGAAGCCGTCCATGCCGGGGAGCATCAGATCGAGGACCACGAGGTCGGGGAACACGGCGCGCACGCGCGCCAGGCCTTTCACGCCGTCCTTGGCGACTTCGACGTCGTAGCCCTCGATCTCGAGGTTGTTGCGCAGGCCGTAGGCGAGATCGGGGTTGTCCTCGATCACCAGAATGCGCTTCATTCGGGCAGCTCGATGACGACGCGCGCGCCGTGCGCGCCCTCGCGCGTCTCGGCGTCCTCCACCCACGTCCGGCCCTGATGCAGCGAGGCGAGCTCGCGCACGACGGCGAGCCCGATGCCGCTGCCGGCGATCGCCGAGCCGCGGTCGCGCTCGAGGCGCCAGAACCGCTCCCACACGCGCTCGCGGTCGGAGCGGGGGATGCCGGGGCCGGCGTCGTCCACCCACAGCCGCGCGCGGCCGTGTTCGCGCGTGGCGCCCACGCGGATGTTCTGGCCCGTGGGGCCGTACTTCGCCGCGTTGTCGAGCAGGTTGAGCAGCATCTGCTTGAGCGCGCCCGGATCGGCGGGCACGACGAGGTCTTCGGGGATTTCCGCCGAGAGCGTCGCGCCGCGCGCGGCCGCCAGCGGCGCGAAGCCGTCGATCACCTCCTGGACCAGCGGCGCGAGCGCCGTCGGCTCCGGCGCGATGTGCGTGGCCTGCCGCTCGGAGCGTGTGAAGTGCAGCAGGTTCTCGACGAGGTGCGTGAGCCGCCGCGCCTCCTGATCGATGATCGCGAGCGAGCGGCGCCGCTCCTCGTCGGAGCGCACGCGGCCCAGGACCAGCGTTTCGGAGAACATCCGGATCTGCGCGAGGGGCGTCCGCAGCTCGTGCGACACGCCGGAGACGAAATCGGTCCGCAGCCGCGCGAGGTCGTACTCGCGCCGCAGCTGGACGAGCGCCGTGCCGATCAGCATCGCGGTGAGGAGCAGCAAGCCGAGAATCAGCGGCAGCCGCGAGCGCGGGAGGCCGCCGATGATCAGCTGGTCGGCCAGCTCGGCGCGCAGCGTGGTTTGGGCGAAGAAGTCGCCCATGTCGGTCCCGATCGTGTCGCGCGCGGTGAACGGCGACGTGTACTGCGCCGCCGAGCGATACAACTCCACCCCGTAGCGATCGGTGAGGATGATCGATCCCATCGAGTCGTACTTCACGTCTCCCGTGAGGGGGCGCGGCAGCATCGGAAAGGTCTTCATCGCGCCGGCGATGAAGGGCCGCAGTCCTTCGGGGTCGGCGTCGAAACCGAGCGCGGTGCGCAGCACGCCGTCCTGGTCGCGCAACACGGTGTAGCCGATGTAGCGCCGCTCGTCCGCCGGCTGCCCGAGAATCGCGCCCTGATGCCACGACGTGTCGTACACGGTGCGGGTGTGCGCGGGGAGCGTGTCGAGCAGCCACGCGCGCGCGGCCGGGGGCGGGGGCGTCCCGGACGTCTCGAGTTTTCCCGTCACGAGATCGTGCCGGAACGTGAAGCGGAGCGCCGGCGTCAGCGTGATGGGCCGCTCCATCGGCGCGACGGCGAGCGCCGCGGGACTCGGCAACGGACGCAGCGGCGACGCCTTGTGCGCGTCCTGGAGCGCGCGCAGCACGGGCGTGATCGCGTACCAGTACAGCTCGTTGGCGCTGCGCTGCGCCACGCGCGCCGCGGCCAGGGCGGCATAATCGCGCAACACGCGATCGGCTTGCGCGCGATGGTAACGCGCCATGCCATAGGCCTGGATGGCGAGGACGGACGCGACGACGAAGGCGAGAATGAGCAGCGCGGCGACCATGGCGCCGCGTGTCACCCGGAAACGTCCGTCAGCTGATCTGAGCATGGACTGGAAGATATCCTTCGCGAACGCCGCTTGACCGATCTCTGACAAAGCCCGCACGCACTACGCCGAAAAAGGCACGTAGGTTCTGGAAAGAAGACGCCTGTCGGTCGTGGTGGGAGTGAATGACGGCCACTCCGCCCGGCCGGACCAACCCGGGGATAAGCGCGTGGCCCCGGGTTCGGTTTTTTTAGAACCTGTTGCCGAACCGCGGATTCACGATGTTGGCGTATTTCGATCCGAACGTGTAGCGCAGGCCTATGAAGCCTCCGTACTGGTACGAGGTCGCCAGCTGGCGCCGCCGCAGCAGCACCTCCTGCTCCGTCGCGGTTCCCTTCTCGATCGCCAGCTGGTCGTGGATCAGCTCGACGTAGCCCCAGAAGTCGAACGACAGCCCCTTGTACAGGCGCAGGTTTCCGTCACCGTAAAATTCCAGCCGGTTCTTGCTGAAGTCGTGCAGGTAATGGCTGCCTTCCACCGACAGGCCGGCCGAGCCCCACGGCTGCTTGACGTTGAGGGACGCGGCGAGACTTTGATTCGCCAGCGTTTCCCCGAGCTTGTTGAAGATCGTGGTGTCGCGATAGTTGAAGATCGCGACGTTGAGCCCGTATTGGATCGTGAGCAGCTTGCGGGTCGACTGCGAGTACGGGAAGATGTCGTACTCCAGGGCCGGGCCGAACCTGAGCGTCAGATCCTGGTTCGAGTACGTCGAAGCGTAGGCCGACGCGCGCGCGCCGGCCGACCAGTGCGCGCCGAGGCTGCGGACGATGAGCCCGTTCGCGTTGTAGTCCCGCCGCACGTTCGTGATGGTTTCCTCGCCGGTCTGCGCGCCGGCCGTGTCGAAGACGGGAATGACGAAGTCGTTCCGGCTGTAGCTCTCGTTCAGGGCGAGACGGATTTTCCACTCGGCGGTGATGCGGCTGGCGGAGATATTGCCCGACAGGTAGGTCGACTGGTAGCTCTTCTCGCCGAAGAAGTTGGAGTTGATCCCGACGTTGAACACCCAATAGTCCCACGGGTCGCGCACCGCGCAGGCCGCTCCCGCTGGCGCGCTGTACAGAATCTGGATCCGGGGGCCGACGGGGGTCCTCGCGGCGAACCGCACCAGCCCGAGCCGCATCGAGCGGGCCAGCGCGGTTCGGATTCCGTCCTCGGTATCGCCCGTGCGCGAGATGTAGCGCAGCGTGTCGGTGGCGCCCGCGAAGCGCTCGAGCCCGATGAAGGTGAGGGTGTACTCCCGGCCGCCGCCGGTGCTCTGCGTCGTGATCAACACGTGCACCTGCGCGTACTCGCGGTCGCGCACCCAGTTCACGAACGTGATCTCGGTGCGATAATAGTCGAAATCGCAGAATGTGTCGGGACAATCAAGAAACACCCGCAGCGCCGAGTCGTGCGCGCTGCGGGTGCTGTCTTGTGCGGCTAGCGGCGAGACGGCAAGCGCACAGGCGGCGGCGCATGTCCCGAGCCGCATGTGGTCAACCTCAGCGGCCGGCCATCGCGGCGATGCGGGTGCGCTGCAACGCGTCCGCGACCCGCTCGGCCACCATGCCGAGCACCACGCCGATCACCAGCGTCAGGGCCACGCGGATGCCGCCGTTGACATTCACGGTCCGCAATCCGAGCGCGCCGATCGAGGTCGCGGCGCCGGCGACGGCGCCCGCGGTGAAGCCGAGCATCGGGACGCGGGCCTGATAGACGAGCCCCGCCACCACGACGCCGAGCAGCAGGGCGTCGAGGATGGGCTGGTGGCTCAGGGCGCCGCTGATCGCGACGTAAATCATCGCCCAGACGACGCCGGAGACCGCGCCCGCGGCCGCCTTCTGGAAGCCGGGCATGCCGCCGCCCGCGGCGAGGAAACACGCCAGCCCGACGATCGCGGGCCAGAGTTGGAGTGGAAGCTTGCCGAGATGTGAAATGACGGTCCAGAGCGCCACAACCAATCCCAGACTCAGTGCTCGTGCGGTCAGCGTATTCATGGATCGCCTCCAGGGGGCTGAGTGAGGTTGCGTCGCGAAGATAATACGTAGGCTTCCATCGCACAGTACTCCGAGAGACCCAGGCGGTCGGCGTGTGCGGCCGTCTCGAGGTTCCGGGCCTCCACGCGCTGCCAGAACTCCCGGTCGTCGTGGCCGCCGGGAAATGCGGCTACGTCCTTCTGGGACTGGTGCTTGAAGATCGTCAGGATCTTGGCCCGCGACACAACGCTGCGAGCACCACAAGGCATCGGCGGGGCGCCATACGATTTCCTCCGGCGGCGGAAAACAGAACGGGGGTCAGCGTTATGCTGCCCCCCGCGCCGGTCGCCGTCAAGGCAGGCCTGGGCTACACCTTCACTTCGATCGTCGCCCCCCGCTTGTACCGCACATACAACCAGGCCATCGGCACGATGAGCATCCCCGCGGCCAGAATGGTGCAGGCGAGCAGCGCGGCGGCGAGCAGCACCGCCCGCTGCGACGCCCGCGCCGCGCCGAACATCGCCTCGTCCTGGCGCGCGAGCAGCACGATCATCGCCTGCCGCGCCGTCGTGCCTTCCTGCGGGCCGTCGCTGGTCAGACCGGTCAGCACGTCGAACACCAGGTCCCGCTCCCGATCATCCTCGATCGAGTTGGCGAGCTCGGCGAGACGCGAGCGCAGGGCGCGACCGATGCTGTCCCGCTGGGCCACCGCTTCCGGCCGGCGGTAGGCGGGGTCGGGGCTGGTGGACATTTCGCGCCACACTTCGAGACCGGCATTGTAGCTGTGGAGCGTCTCGACTGTCCGCGCGCCGCGCTCGACGGTGGCCGCGGCCTGGCCCAGGGAGACGATCAGCCAGATGCCGATCGCCAGCGCCAGCGCCAGCGTCAACGCACTGATCGTGACGGCGACACCGGGCCGGATGAACGTGTAGTCCTTCATCGCGATCGCGAACGACGACCGTCCGGCGGACGGCCGGGGGGGCTGTTGGAACGGCGGGGTGGTCATGGGGCCCCACGGTAGTTTGCGCCGGGAAAGGTGTCAATGGAGTAGGGGTTTCCCTCGCTTGACGCGGCCTCCTTTCGCCCGCATCTCTAGGGTGCGCCCGCCTTGCCCCCAGATTCGCCTTGGTCCTTCCGGAGGAGCACGTGGACGCAGACGGAGAAAAGGTTGGTGAGGTCCTGCGGCAGGCCGGTGCCGTCGTCGGACGGCCCGTCACGTTGTGGGAAGTGACCGACACCAGCCTGGCCGTCCCCCGCGCGTCGAGCAGCCCCGATCCGCTCCCGACCTCCGCCGGCTACGAGCTCGACGCGATCCTGCGCCGCTGGAACGTGGCCATCCCCGTCGGGTCTCGATGGGTCGCGGCGTCTCCGGACCCCGCGATGCCGGCGGCGGGCTGGGTGATCGCGCCCGTCCGCTCGCGCCCCCCCGCGCCTCCGCCCGGCGGCCGCGAGCGGCGCAGCCGGGAGCGCCTCGCCCTCGAGCTCGCGGGACTCGCCCTCGGGCTGTTCGACCGGACGTCCGGCGCCGAGCGGCTGCCCGATACGTTGCAGGACTTCGCCAACCTGCCGGTGCTCATCGCGCACGAAGCGAACAACCCCCTCGCGGCGGCCCGCGCAGGGCTCCAGCTCGCCATGGAAGCCATCGGCCGG
>JAUYMC010000165.1 GCA_030699545.1 Gemmatimonadales bacterium
GATGGGCGACCGGCCCGGCGGCGCCATCGAGGAACTGGACCCGGATGCGGAACCGCGCCGCCGGCGGCGCCCCACTCGCTTCGCCACGGCGGATCCGGATACGACGCCGGCGGTGGAGACGTCTGTGTCGCCCGTGTCGGGGTCGTCGGGCACGCCGGCGTTCGCTTCTGGTCTCGACGCGACGCCGGCCATTCCCGAGATCTCGCCGCCGCCGGCGGCGACGCCACCAGCGCCGCCGCCGGTGCCGGCCGGGCCGCCCCCGCCGCCGGTCGATGTGCCGCCGGGCAGCATCGTCTTGCAGCCCGGCCAGGCCACGACGGTGACGCTGACCGGCGGACAGCGCCTCGACCTCATCAACAAGAGCGACCAGGTGCGGGTCGAGGACATGAAGGGGCTCGAGGGCATCGCGGCCGGCCTCTGGCTCGGGCTGCACGGGGACGAGAAACACCGCGAGGCCTTCAAGGACACCGCCGCTCAGTGGCAGGCCCAGGGCTGGGCCATCGAGGTCCTGTGAGTCGCCGCCACCCGCTGCCGCCGACGTCGTTCCTCTCCTACTGGCAAGAGCACGCGACCGCGCACCACTGCGACGACCTCACCGAGGCGATCCAGGCCGGCATCTACGAGGTCGTCGTCACGGCCGCCCGCGGCCGGCGGCTCTCCCGGCGGCGCTGGACCAAGCGCCGCGTGCTCGTCGTCGTCCCCAACCACCCCGACGTGTGGCCGCGCAAGGAGCGCATCCGGTTCTGCCCGTTCTGCGGGCACCGCGTCCACTTGCTCGACGCCCCGGCCGCGCGCCTCGGGCCGCCGCCGGTCGTGCCGGACCACCTGCCGGAGGGGATGTAGCGATGCCCCGCGAGACGCTCGGCGACGTGCTCTACGACCTGGTGGCGGAGGTCACGCGCCACCGCGACGCGCTCCTCGAGGACCAGCACGACGACCTGGTGGAGAGCGCCCACACCGCGGCGCGCGTGCTCGAGCGCGCGATCAAGGACGGCCAGGTCCCGGCCGCGCCCGAGGTACTGCGCAAGGTCCGCGCGGCCAAGCGCAAGCTCAAGGCCGCCCTCGAGGAGGACCAGGGCGAGTTCGAGGACGACGCGCTCGACGACGTCGACACCGAGCCGCCGGCGGCGAAGGGGAAGAAGAAGGACACATCCGACAACGCCACGAAAGGCACGCGGTGAGCGACTGGCACACAGATCCGCGATGGCGTACCGACGCACGCGTGCGAGACGCACGGGTCCCCACCTATCTTGGCACGGTCGTCGAGGTGGGCGAGATCCCCGCGGACTCCATGGGGTTACGCAGCGCGTGCGGCTGGATCAAAGTCAAGTGGGATGAGGCGTATGGGTCCTATCACTACCCGTTCAACGTGTGGAGTCGCTTGATCGAGCTCGCCCCATGAGCGACCCCCGCATCACGCTCGCGCAAGCCGACTCGATCGAGCGGTGGTTGCGCCAACAGGTCGAGCCGTTCACGCACCGCGTCTTCGTGGCCTTCCAGGCCTGGAACCGGACTTGGTGCAACGACCCGGCGCCACCGTCGCGCGACCAAATCCGCAACAAGCTCGAGTTCATGATCGCCAGCGTCGTGCGGAACGCGCGCGCCGGCTGCGAGGGGTATGGGAGCGGTGGCGGCCTCACGGTCCGCACCTATTGGGTCGGACCGGACTTGCGCGCGGAGCTGTCGCTCGAAGATGATTGCTTCGTGGTCGTGCCACCCGGCGGCCTCATCGACCCACCCAAGGAGCTGCCCGGATGATGCCCCGCTACGCCGTGATGCCCCGGTTCCCCTACGGCACGGCGTCCTACCCGTCGCCGGCGGCGGACCCGTTCGCGCGGTTCCAGAACCGGCTGCCGACCGGCTTCGCCCGCGGGTTCGGTGCCTTCGGGCAAGAGCTTCCGCTCCCGCCCGAGCCGCCCGAGCCGCCGACCGTTCCGGGCACGCCATCGACGGGATTCCCTGGCACGTTCGCGCTCACGCTCATCCTGGGTGGCGCCGCGGCCGCCGCGATCGGGTGGCACATGGGCTCGCCCATGACCACGATCGTCGGTGGGGGCGCGCTGGCCTGGGGCGTCGTGTCGTTCCCGTACCGCGAGACGGTCCGGTACACCACGGGGTGGTGACGGTGGCGGCGAGGGCGAGACCGCGCGTGCGGATCCGCCGCGAGATCCGCGTCCAAAGCCCCAAGCGCCCGGTCTCCTACCGACTCGCGTGGACGCTCGCGCAGGACCTCGCGGGCGCGCTCCGCAACGCCGGCGTCGTCACGGGGCGCCGCGGCACCGCGCTCGTGTTCGCCGGCTCGTTCCGGCGCAAGGCCGACCCGGTCGGCGACCTCGACGTGCTGCTCGTGGACCGCACCGACCCGGAGTGGCAGGCCCTCACTCGCGTGCCCGCCCTCGTGCTCGAGCAGTTCGGCCCCAAGAAGGCGCACGGCCGCTTCCGCCGGGGACGCCACGCCATCGCGGTCGACTTCCGGCGCGTCGAGACGCGCTCGCTCGGCGCCGCGCTCGAGTATTTCACGGGGCCCAAGGGCCACAACGTCGGGATGCGGATGAAG
>JAUYMC010000167.1 GCA_030699545.1 Gemmatimonadales bacterium
CATGGGCCGCAAGACCCAGTACTTCAACGTCAACGCCGCCGACGAGACGAAGCGCGCGGAGGTCCTCGCCGAGCTGGCCACGCAGCGGCTCAACGTCGCCGTGCTGCTGCATTCGCTCGCGTTCGGCACGCTCAAGCCCTACATCGGCGACGATGTGCTGAACAAGGCGAACATCGACATGACGCTCGACGTGATGGCGCATTCGCTCGTCTACTGGGCCCAGGGCGTGGTGAAGCACGGCCTGATGCAGCAGGGCGGCCGGATCTTCTCGATGACGTCGTCCGGATCGACGCGCGTGTTCGCGACGTACGGCGCCGTTTCGGCGGCGAAGGCGGCGCTCGAGTCGCACACCCGCCAGCTGGCCCTGGAGCTGGCGCCGCACGGGATCACGGTGAATGCGCTGCGCGGCGGCGTCACCGACACGCCGGCCCTCCGCAAGATCCCCGGGAACGAAAAGCTCATCGCGATCGCCACGCAGCGGAATCCGCATCACCGGCTCACGACGCCCGCCGACCTGGGCGGCGCGATCGTGGCGCTGTGCCATCCCGGCGCCGACTGGATCACGGGGAACGTGATCAATGTGGACGGCGGCGAGGAGATTTCGGCTTAGCCCACCCGTTCACGCTGTCGCGCGCGCGTGAGGTGCTGCGCGACTACCGCCCGACGCCGATCGCCGTCGCGGACGGAATGATTCCGGCGGCGGTTGCGATCGTGCTGCACGACGGCGACGCCGGGATCGAAGCGCTGTTCATTCACCGTGCCGAGCGCGCCGGCGACACCTGGTCAGGCCAGATCGCGTTTCCCGGCGGGCGGCGCGACCCCGGCGATGCCGACCTGCGCGCCACGGCGCTCCGCGAAACCCACGAAGAGCTCGGCATCGATCTCGCGTCCGCCGACGGGCTGGGGGTGCTCGACGACCTGCATCCGCGAACGCCGGTGCTCCCCCCCGTTGTCGTCCGGCCGTTTGTATTCGCGGTGACGGCGGCTCCCGTGATGACCCTGAGTGCGGAGGTCCAGGCGGCGTTCTGGGTGCCACTCCGGGCGCTGCTCGCGCCGGGGGTCCGGCAAGAGCTTACGGTACGTCATCCGGGGCTGCCTCCGCGGGTGATGCCCTCGTATGTACTCGGAAAACACACCATCTGGGGGATGAGCGAGCGCATTCTCACACCGCTGGTTACGATGGTTTCTTAGTTTTACAAAATCCACATTTTTGCTTGACAATATCTGTTTATTAGCTTAGCCTAATACCCTGTCCGGTTGACAGTCGGTATTCCGTGGAACAGGGGACGGGCTCATGACGGCGACGGCGCAACTCACGCGATCGGTCGAAGACTACCTCAAATCGATTTTCCATCTCACCAACCAAGGCGGTTTTGCGACCACCAGCGACATCGCCGCGATGCTGGAAATCGCGCCGCCGTCGGTGAGCGGCATGGTCAAGCGCCTCTCGGAGACGGGCTTGATCGAGCACGTCCCCTACCGCGGGGTGCAGCTGACGCCGCAGGGCCGGCGCGCGGCCCTCCAGATGATCCGCCGGCACCGCATCCTCGAGGTCTACCTCACGCAGCAGCTCGGCTACGATTGGGGCGACGTGCACGAAGAGGCGGAGCGGCTGGAGCACGCCGTCTCCGAAAAACTGATCGAAAAGATGGCGGGCGCCCTCGGCGATCCACGCTACGATCCGCACGGCGCGCCGATTCCCACCGCCGCCGGCGACATCGAAGAGGCGGAGCTGTTCACGCTCGCCGACGCGAAAATCGGCGCGAGCATCATCGTGCGGCAGGGGGGTGATGACGACGCCGCGCGGCTGCGCTATCTGGCGGCGCTGGGGCTGACGCCCGGCACGCATCTGACGGTCCTGGAGCGGCAGCCGTTCAACGGCCCGACGACGGTCAGGAGCGGGAGCGAAACGCGGGTAGTCGGTCAGGAGCTGGCGGAGCAGCTGTGGTGCGCGGAAGTAGGGGGGGGGGGGAACCGGTGAAATCCCTCTCGCGCCGCGAGGCGCTGAAGCGCAGCCTGATCGGGATCGCCGGCGCCGCCTCGGCCAGCTCGTCCGTCCAGGCCCAGGTGACGACCCTCGGCACCCATCCGGGGCCGCACGACCTGATGACGCGCGGCGTCCCCAAAGACGCCGGTATCGATCCGACCGCCTTTCTCCGGCATTTCGACACGGGGGTCGTCTCCCGCCGGGCGAACGGTCAGACCGTCCGCGAGTACCGCATCATCGCCATGGATCGCAACCTCGAGCTGATGCCGGGGCTTTTCTATCCGGCCTGGACGTTCAACGGTCAGGTGCCGGGCCCCACGCTGCGCTGCACCGAGGGCGACTTCGTGCGCGTGCATTTCCACAACGCCGGCGCGCACCAGCACTCGATTCACTTCCACGGCTTCCATCCCGCCAACATGGACGGCGTGTTCGAGCAGATCGAACCCGGCGGCTCGTTCGTCTACGAGTTCACGGCCGAGCCGTTCGGGCTGCAGCTCTATCACTGCCACACGATGCCGCTGAAGAAGCACATCGCCAAAGGGTTGTACGGCGCGATGATCATCGATCCGAAGCGCGGCCGGCCCGAGGCGCACGAGATGATGATGGTGATGAACGGCTTCGACGTGAACTTCGACGGCGAGAACGAGATCTACGCGGTCAACACGGTGCCCTTCGCCTACCAGGCGAACCCCATCGTGCTGAAGCGCGGCGAGCTGAACCGCATCTATCTCGTGAACGTGCTGGAGTTCGATCTCATCAACTCGATGCACACGCACGCGAATTTCTTCCACGTCTTCCGCACGGGCACGTCGCTCGTGCCGACGGAGTTCACCGACACGGTGAGCATGGGGCAGGGGGAGCGGCACGTCCTGGAGTTCACGTACAATCACACCGGCAAGTTCATGTTCCACGCCCACCAGTCGGAATTCGCCGAGCTGGGGTGGATGGGGATGTTCGACGTGCGAGAAGGGGGGCCCGTCGCGTGAATCGCGCCCGCCCCTGGCTTTGGTTCGCATTGCCCCTCGTGCTCCTCGGAGCTCTCTCTCTTTTCGTAATCAAGGGAGGGGCTCTTTCTCGCCTGGCGCGGGGCACGCCGCCCGTGGAAGAGCTGACGATCGACCGCGTACGCCTCAGCCCCGGTCATTTCGTCGTGGACGTCGTCAACGGCGGACCCGATCCTGTGACGATCGCCCAAGTGCAGGTGGACGACGCCTACTGGACGCACACGATCACCCCGCACCGCACACTCGGCCGTCTGGGCCGCGCCCGCATCGAGATTCCCTACACCTGGGTGGAAGGCGAGCCACACCAGATCAGGCTCGTGACGTCGAACGGCGTCACGTTCGATCATGAGATCGCGGTGGCGATGGAAACCCCGCGGCCCGACGCCCGCTACTTCCTGGTGTTCACGCTGATCGGGCTGTACGTCGGCGTGTTGCCGGTCGCGATCGGCCTGCTGTGGCTGCCGTTTCTCAAGCGGCTGGACCGGCGCTGGATTCATTTCTCGCTCGCCCTCACCGCCGGCCTGTTGATCTTCCTGGCCGCCGAGGCGCTGCATGAAGCGCTCGAGACGGCGAGTCGCGTCGCCGGCGCGTTCCAGGGGACGGGGCTCGTGGCGCTCGGCGTGCTGGGGACGTGGCTGCTGCTCCAGGCATTCGGGGGAATGGGGAAAGGGGAATCGGCGGATCCGGTCGCTGCCCGGTTGCGGCTCGCGTTCCTGATCGCGCTCGGCATCGGGCTCCACAACTTCGGCGAAGGGCTCGCGATCGGCGCCGCGTACGCGCAGGGCGCGGTCACACTCGGCGCATTCCTCGTGGTGGGATTCATGATCCACAACACAACCGAAGGGCTGGGGATCGTCGCACCGGTGGCGCAGGACGACCCGCCCCTCCGGACGCTGGCGCTCGCGGGACTGCTCGCGGGCGGTCCGACGATCATCGGCGCCTGGGTCGGCGGCCTCGCGTATTCCCCGATCCTCGGTACGCTGTTCATGGCGATCGGCGCGGGCGCGATCCTGCAAGTCCTCGGCGTCCTGTATCGCGTCGTGGGACGGGAGACGGGAGGCGGGAAGAGCGTCTGGACGCCGTTGAACGCGATGGGCGTCGCCGCCGGACTCGTGCTCATGTACACAACCGGACTTCTGGTGGCCTCATGATTCTCTTGCTGCTCGCGCTCCAGGCTCCCGCGGCCCCGCCTCCGATTGCCGACAACAGCTTCCTGATCGAGGAGGCGTACAACCAGGAGTCGCGCGTCGTGCAGCACATCAACACGCTGATGCGCTTCAACGACGCGTGGGCGTACTCCTTCACCCAGGAGTGGCCGGTCACGGGCCAGCGCCACCAGCTCGGCTACACGGTGCCGGTCACGACGGGGCTCGGCGACGTGGCGCTGAACTACCGTCACCAGCTCGCGGCGACGGAGCGGGTGGCGTTCGCGCCGCGGGTCTCCGTAATCCTGCCGACGGGGAATGAAGACGAGGGACTGGGCACCGGACGTACCGGGTATCAGCTCAACCTGCCGCTGAGCATCGCCGCGGGGCCGAGCCTGGTCACGCACTGGAATCTGGGTGCGACGTTCACGCCGGGAATCGATGAGACCGGCTACAATGCCGGCGCGAGCGCCATCTGGCGCGCGCATGGGCTGGTGAATGTGATGGTGGAGCTGGTGTGGACGGGGACGGACGGCGGCGAAGACCTGCTATTGCTCAATCCGGGCGTGCGGTGGGCGCACAATCTGGGGAACCTGCAGATCGTCCCCGGGGTGGCCGTGCCGATCGATCTCGGCCCTGGCACGAGTACCGGGGTCTTCTTCTATCTGAGTTTCGAGCATCCCTTCTAAGTCGTTCTTGCCTGCTCGAGGGCCCTCAGGATCGCACTGAGGCGGCGGTCGCGCGCCTCCCGCAGCATCCCGACATCCTTGGTGTAGGCCTTTTCGATTGCGTGCGTCAGGGCCCGTTGCTGGTCGGGCTCGAGGCGGTGCCAGGTGGCGAGTTTTCCTTCCCACAGATGCTCGAACGAGCCGAGGAGATGCTGCAGGAAGGCGGTCACGCCGCCTTCGCCCGCGGCGAGATGATAGGTGAGGTGGGGCCCCGCCGCCGCCCAACCGATGCCGGGGCCGAGCGACGCGGCCCGATCCAGGTCTTCGACACTGATGACGCCCCGCAGCACCAGGTCGATGCACTCGCGCCACACGGCCGCGGCGATGCGGTTTACGACGTAGCCCGGCACGGCCTTTTTCAGGACGATGGGATAGCGGCCGAGCGCGCGGAGGTAATCCACGGCGCGCTGCACGGCCGCGGGCGATGTGCGGCCCTCGGGGACGACCTCGACCAGCGGGATGAGCTCCGGCGGGTTCAGCGGGTGCGTGACGAGGCAGCGGTCGAGCCGCCGCACGCGCCCGAATATCTCGATCGGCATCAGACCGCCCGACGACGACGTGATCAGCGTGTCCGGGCCCGCCACCTGCTCGATCGACTCGGTGAGCTTCTGCTTGGCGAGGACGTCTTCGTGAATCGCTTCGATCACCCAGTCCGCGTCCTGCACCGCCTGCAGCAGACTGCGTGTCTGGGTGAACTCGAGCAGCCCGCGCTCCACGATGCCCGGCGTCGCGCGATCGAGCGCCGCGAGCGCCCGCGCCCGGCGCGGGACTTCGGTGAACGCCCGCTCGCTGGTGCGCGAGTTGGCGTCGAACATCGCGACCGGCCAGCCGGCGGAGGCGCAGAGGGCGGCCCACCCCGCGCCGATGTCGCCGGCGCCGATCACGGCGACCTTGCGCGGCAGCGGCTCCGTCATACCGCCGCCCCCGCGGTCTGATCTCGCAGGACCCGGTCGAACAGCAGGCGGCGGACCGGCTCGGGCCGCACATCCATGGCGACGCGGGCGAAGGAGCCTTTGGGATCGGGCCGCGTGCGGCCGCGCATCTCCCCCTCCGCCAGATTCACGGTGAGCCGCAGGTCGCGGAACGTCAGGACATCGGGTTGCAGCAGCACGGCGATCGCCAGCACGTCGTTCACCACCGCCCCCTCCAGACGTTCGGATTTCCGATGGAACTCCACGTAGAAGCGCAGCGCATCCTGCATCCAGCCTTCGAACCGCCCGACCTCCCCCGCGTGCACGACCAGTTTGCGCGTGACATCGAGGCCCACCATCTCCGTCGGCAGCTCCGCCGCGAGCACCTCGGCGAGCGCATCGGGATCGCACCAGGCGTTGAACTCGGAGTATTTCGTCGTGTTGCCCGTGGCTTCGATGTTGCCGATCATCGCGACGTGCCGCGCCACCTTGGCGCGCACCACCGCGGCGTCCGACCGCAGCGCGAGCGCGAGACTCGTGACCGGCCCGAGCGTCACCAGCGTGACGGGCCGCGGCTGGGCGGCGAGCAGGCGCACGAGGGGCTTCACGAAGTCGAGAATCACGCCGGCCGGCGGCAGTTGCGCGTAGCCCAGGCCCGACGGTCCGTGCGTGTCGGCGGCGACGGCGAGCGCGCGCTTCAGCGGGCGGCGCGCACCGACCGCGAGCGGAATGCGCGCCGCGATCCCCGCACGGCGCACGATTTCGACCGCGTTGCGCCACGCGTTCTCGACCACCGTGTTGCCGTAGGAAATGGAGATGCCGCGCACGTCGAGCTCGGGCGACTTGAGCGCCAGCATCAGCGCGAGGGCGTCGTCGATGCCCGGGTCCGAATCGATAACGACGGGGATGGGGGAATGGGGAATGGGGGGCACGATCAAGGGTATGGTTTGCGAAGCTCGGAGGCAATAGTTTCGCGCAGCCGGCGGAATTCCGCCGCGCCGCCGAATCCAAAGAGGCGCTGAATGACCCGGCCTTCCCGGTCGAGCAGGACCGAGTACGGCAGCCCGCGGTAGTGGTACGTCGCCTTCATCCGCCCCGCGCCGGCGAGTATGGGGAAGGGCGGCCGGAATTCCCGCACGAAGCGGCGCATCTGCGTCTCGCTCACGTCGTCGGAAATCGCCGCGATGGCGAAGTCGGGACGCGGCAGCTCGCGGTAGAGCGCCGCCATGTGCGGGAACTCCTCCCGGCAGGGGTCGCACCACGACGCCCAGAAGTTCACGAGCGTGACCCGGCCGCGGTATTCCTCGAGGCGGACCGTGTCGCCCCCTCCCCGCTCAGCGACCGTCGGCAACGCGAACGGCGGGCCGAACATCTCGCGGCCGCCGGTGGGGCTCTGCGCGAGCAGCGTATCGAGATCCAGCGTCCGGATCGCGCCGCCGGGATCGATCACCACCGCCGCGTCGCGGGGGCCGAGGGTGCGGTGCGCGAGGATCCGGCCGCTCGCGGTGTCCAGCACATCGAGCCGCAGCAGCGTCCCCGCGGAATCTTCCGCTCCCAGCGCGTACAGCCGGCCGTCGGGACCCAACGCGAGCGCGATGCTGACGTGGGCGTACGCCACGCGAATCGGTGGTTCCTGATCGGGCGGAAAGACGGGATCGGTTTCGCGGGCGAGGAGGCCGCGTGAGGCGCGCCAGCCGGGGTAGCCGGTCGCGTCGTAGCGGATGATCTCGTCGCGCACGAGCGGCGCGAAGTAGATGGCGTCGGCCCCGAGGGCGATGGCGCCGGCGTTGACGAGCTGTGTGAGGTAGCGGTTGCGCGGGACGCGGATCGTGCCGGACCCATGCGTCGGCCGTCCCAGGGTGTCGAGCACCCAGAAGAGGGGCACGCTCCCGTCTTCGCCGATGAACTGGACGAAGTAGGGTGATCGTGAGGCTACGACGCGCGCGCCGCGGGTCGCGTAGAGAGAGGCGGGGAAGGGGCTGGGCCATTCGCGCACGACCGTACCGGACGCGGGGTCGACGATGAGCCCTTCGCCGGTGCGCTCGGTGACGAGCAGCTGCGCGCCTTCCCACGGCGCGACGGCTACCGGGCTCGCGAGCCGGGGATCGGCGATGACCCGCACGATGCGCAGGCGTCCGTCGAATGCGACGAGGCGGCTGCGCGCGGGATCGGCGCCCCAGCTGACGTCGCCCACGCGGGCCGCGGGGAAGCGGCCGAGGAACAGCAGCGTGGAGCCGCGCTCGGCCGCGTCGCGGCAGCCCGCGAGGCCGAAGAGATATATTGCCCCGATGAGCGACGCCGCTGTGTATCGCACGCTGGTCGACACCTTCGGCAAAGGGTGGGAGCGCGGAGACGTGGAGGCGATCTGCTCCGTGTTCAGCGCCGACGCCGTCTTTCTCGAAACGCCGTTCGGCCGGCCCGACCGCGGTCTCGCCGCGATCCGCGACTACTGGAAGGACATCCCGCTGCACCAGGCCGAAACGAAATTCTCCTCAGGCGAGATTTACGTCGCGGGGCCGTGGTTCGCCACGGAGTTCCGGTGCACGTTCCGGCGGCGGCGGACGGGTGAGCAGGTGGATGCGCGGGGGGCGCTGTTCTGTGAGACGAAGGAGGGGAAGATCAGCGAGATGCGGATGTACTGGCACAGATATGCAGGGGGGAAGGAGGAGCCGGGGCGCTAGGGTAGCCAACCGCCTGTGAAGCCGGCCCGCTGCAAGCCCCGCACGATGTGGGGGTTTCGACGCATCACTTCCCACACGAAGCCCGTCCGATGATTCTCGACCATGATCAAGATCGGACCCTGGTCGATCCCCAGATAATCGACGTCGAACCAACCAAGGGTCGGGTCCACCGTTCCCGTCTGCTGCTGGCCGGCGGCCGTAAACGTTGGGTTGAAGGCGTCGAGGAAGCCGTACTGTTGGAACAGCTTGTCGCCGTAGGTGCGGCGCATCGTGATCAGGGCGGGGATCGTGATCTCGGGGGCGAACGGGACGGCGCCGCCGACGGCGGTGGGACAGGTGGTGCCGTCGTCGCGGAGGTCGCCGAGGCCGGCGCCGCGGGCCCAGTAGGTGTGGAACTGCCGCGAGCGGCCACCGAGTGTGAGTGTCTTGTTGGCCGGTCCGTCGCAGGCGGTGAGGCCCCAGACGTCGGCGGTGTAGCCGCGCCAGTCGCCCGGATTGTCGATCGCGTAGGCGCGCTGCGACAGGGTCGCTCGGCGCGAGTTCTCGAAGTAGTCGATCCCGCGGCCGCGCATGTACCCATCCTGGATGCCACGAAAGTCGATCCAGACGTGTGAGTACTCGTGCCCGAACAATGGCGCGAACTGGACGAAGTCCTGGCCGTAGAACGTGCCCCACTGGTAGCCACTGACCCACTTGTTCCACGTCGTCGAGTCGAGGGGGTGGGTGGGGGAGCCGAGGGCGAGGACGTTGAGGATCATCGCCTCGTTGTAGCCGATCCAGTCGGCGTTGATGAAGCCGGTTTCCGGGTGCCAGCCCATGCTGACGGCGGGCGCTCGCGCCACGGCCCACGGCCAGTCCACGCGGAAGTAGATCGAGTCGGCGAGCGCGCGGATCTCGGCCTCGGCTGAGTCGGGCCGATCGAAGTACGACTGGGC
>JAUYMC010000170.1 GCA_030699545.1 Gemmatimonadales bacterium
GGGAAAGGAGCCGGGGAACGCCACCCTCCCCGTCGGTGTCGTGTTGGCGCCCATGATCCGCGAGTATCATACGCTCACCGGAGGGGGTGGGGGGGAGCGCGGTCGGATTCAAACCGGCCGGCGGCATCCGGAAGGCGAAGCAAGCCCTCGACTGGCTCATCTTGATGAAGGAAGAGCTGGGCGACCGCTGGCTGCGGCCGGCGCGGTTCCGCATCGGCGCGAGCGCCCTGCTCACCGACATCGAGCGCCAGCTCGAGCATTTCGCCACCGGCCGCTACTCGGCCGCCCACCGCCACCCGATGGTCTGACCGTGACCACTGTTGCCAAGCTGTTCGAGACCATGGAATACGGCCCGGCGCCCGAGAGCGAGGGACCGGCGCTCGAGTGGATCAAACAGCACGGCGATGGGCAGTTCGGGCACTACATCGGTGGCCGCTGGACCGCGCCCGCGGGCGGCGACTACTTCGAGACCATCAATCCGTCCACCACTCGGCCGCTGGCCCGCGTCGCGCAGGGCGCGAAAGCCGACGTCGACGCCGCGGTGGCCGCAGCCCGCGCCGCGGCCCCCGGATGGGCCGCCCTCACGCCGCACGCGCGGGCGCGCTACCTCTACGCCCTGGCGCGCGAAGTCCAGCGCCATTCCCGCCTGCTGGCGGTGCTCGAGAGTCTCGACAACGGCAAGCCGATTCGCGAAACGCGCGATCTCGACATCCCCCTCGTCGCGCGGCATTTCTACCATCACGCCGGCTGGGCGCAGCTGCGCGACACCGAATTCCCCGGCTATGGGCCGGTGGGCGTCGTCGGGCAGATCATTCCGTGGAACTTCCCGCTCCTCATGGTGGCCTGGAAGGTGGCGCCCGCGCTCGCCGCGGGAAACACCGTCATCCTCAAGCCGGCGGAGTTCACGCCCCTCACCGCGCTGTGCTTCGCCGAGATCGCCCACCAGGCTGCGCTCCCGCCGGGCGTGTTCAATGTCGTGACGGGAGATGGGTCGACCGGAAAGCACCTCGTCGAACACCCCGACGTCGACAAGATCGCGTTCACCGGCTCGACCGAAGTGGGGCGGGTGATCCGCAAGGCCACCGCCGGGAGCGGCAAAAAGCTCACGCTGGAGCTGGGCGGCAAGAGCCCGTTCATCGTGTTCGAAGACGCCGACGTGGACAGCGTGGTCGAGGGCGTGGTCGATGCGATCTGGTTCAATCAGGGCCAGGTGTGCTGCGCGGGCTCGCGCCTGCTCGTGCAGGAAGGCGTGGCCGACCGCCTGACGCAGAAGCTGCGCGCGCGCATGGAGAAGCTCCGCGTGGGCTCGCCGCTCGACAAGGCCGTGGACATGGGGGCGATCGTCGCCCCCGTCCAGCTCGAGCGGATCCGCGCGCTCGTGGAGCAGGGCGTCGAGGAAGGCGCCAAGATGTGGCAGCCGTCGTGGGCCTGCCCCACGGAAGGCTACTTCTATCCGCCGACGCTCTTCACCGACGTCTCGCCCGCCGCGACGATCGCGCAGGTCGAGATCTTCGGGCCGGTGCTCGTCTCCATGACGTTCCGCACGCCGAAGGAAGCGGTCGAGCTCGCGAACAACACGCCCTACGGCCTCGCGGCGAGCGTCTGGACGGAGAACATCAACCTGGCGCTCGACGTCGCGCCGAAGCTCAAGGCCGGCGTCGTCTGGGTGAACTGCACCAACCTGTTCGATGCCGCCGCCGGGTTTGGCGGATATCGAGAGTCGGGGTTCGGGCGCGAAGGCGGCAGGGAGGGGATGTGGGAGTATCTCCAATTGCGGATTGCGGATTTCGGATTGGGAACTGACACGAGCGCGGCCCCGGAACGCGGGACAGACAATCCGCAATCGTCGTCGCTCCCGCCGATCGATCGCACCTACAAGCTCTTCATCGGCGGCAAGCAGGTGCGGCCCGACCAGGGATACTCGCGCCGCATCAGCGGAGCCGACGGCGTGGTGTTGGGCGAAGTGGCCGAAGGCAATCGCAAGGACGTGCGCAATGCCGTCGAAGCGGCGCACGCGGCCGCGGGGTGGGGCAGCGGCGGCGGCGGCGGACACCTCCGTGGCCAGATCCTCTATTACATCGCCGAAAACCTCGCGACGCGCACGGCCGAGTACGTCGCGCGGATCGCGGCGCTCACCGGGAACGGCGCGGCGGCCGAGCAGGAGGTGGCGGCCACGATTGCGCGGCTGTTCACCTACGCCGCCTGGGCCGACAAATGGGACGGCGCCGTGCATCAGACGCCGATCCGCGGCGTGACCCTCGCGATGAACGAGCCGGTCGGCGTCATCGGTCTCGTCGCGCCCGAGGAATGGCCCCTGCTCGGCTTGGTGTCGCTCGTGGCGCCGGCGATCGCGGTCGGCAACACGGTGATCGCGATCCCGTCGGAGCGCCATCCGCTCGCCGCGACCGAGTTCTGCACGGTGCTCGAGACATCCGATCTCCCCGACGGGGTCGTCAACGTGATCACCGGGCCCACGGACGCGCTGGCGACAGTGCTCGCCGAGCACGACGACGTGGACGGGCTCTGGTATTGCGGCGGGCTGACCGGCGCCAAGGCCGTCGAATTCGCCGCGGCGTCGAACATGAAGCGCACGTGGACGATCACCCGGGCGCGCGACTGGCTCGACCCGCGCCAGGGCGAGGGCCGGGAGTTCCTGCGCCACGCGTCGGAAGTGAAGAATATCTGGATCCCGTACGGCGAGTAGGCGGCCGCGTGATCAGCGCGGTAACGCACCGCGTGAATTACTCCGAAACCGATCAGATGGGCGTCGTGTACCACGCGAATTATCTGGTGTGGATGGACATGGCGCGCACGGAACACCTCCGCGAGCGGGGGGTGTCCTACAAAGAGTTGGAAGCAGCGGGCGTTTATCTCGCGGTCACCGACGTCCGCATCCGCTACCGCCAGCCGGCGCGCTACGATGACCTGATCCGCATTCGCTGCTGGGTGCGCGAGCGCGGGTCACGCCGCGTCATCTTTGGCTATGCGGTCGAGCGCGACGACACCGACGCGCTGCTGGCGACCGCCGAAACGTCGCTGATCGCCCTCACTGCGCAGCATGCGTTGTCCCGTATTCCGGAGCCTGTGTGTGACTTGCTCGACCCCACGCCGGACCCTGTCCGCCTCTAGCTGCGCGCTCCTCTTCCTTCTTATAGGGTGGCCGCGGGCGTTGTCCGCCCAGCAGCCGCCGGTCGATGAAGCCGTCGTCACGCAGCTCGCGGCGATCCTCGCCGCCGCCGACGCTCGCACGCTCGATGCCGCCGCGCTGCGCGACGGCCTGGGCCACCCCGACCCCGGCGTCCGGCGCCAGGCCGCCCTCGCGGCCGGACGCATCGGCGATCCCGCCGCGGTGGATCTGCTCATCCCGGCGCTGCGCGACTCGGTCGCGGCGGTTCAGGCCGCCGCGGCCTTCGCCCTCGGCCTGCTCGAGGATGATCGGGCGATCGATCCGCTGCTGCAACTGACCCGCGCCGGCGGAACCCAAGGCCCGCCGCAGGTCGAAGCGGTCACGGCGCTCGCCAAGATCGGCGCGGTCGCCGGCTTCGCCGAAATTCTCGCCACGGGGTCCGCCGGAGGAGGAACGCCCCTGCCACCGGTCGCGTCCGCGGCCCTGCTCGAAGCCTGGCGGCTCGGCCCTCGCGCTCCCGTGGCCGAGCTCGTGGCGTTTACCGATCACGGCGACTGGCTGACGCGGTGGCGGGCGCTCTACTCTCTCGGCCGGCTGCGCGCGCCGCGCGGCGCGGCGCGGCTCGTCGCCGCCCTCACCGACCGTGAGCCTGCCGTGCGGACGATCGCGGCGCGCGGCATCAGCAAGGCCCTGCTCGACAGCGCGCGGGTGGATCCGCGCGCCGCGATCGACGGGCTCCGGCCGCTGCTCGACGCGCCGAATCCCCACCTCCGCATCAACGCGCTGCGCGCGCTGGCCACCTTCCGCGACTCGAGTCTCGCCGCCGTCGTCGCCCCGCTGGTGGCCGATCGGGATCTCGGCGTCGCCGTGCAGGCCGAAACCACGCTCGGCGTGCTGCGCGGGGCGGCGGCGCTGCAAGCGCTGCGGCCCCGGCTCACCAGCACCAGCTTCGCGTTGCGCCGCCAGGCGGCCATCGCCGTGGCGCAGGCGGACAGCGGCGCGGGGGTCGCGGCGGCGGCCGCGTTTGGCGGCGACGCGGATTGGCGGTGGCGCAGCGTCGCGGCCGAAGCGTACGGCGCCGCACGCGCGCGCGATCGCCTCGAGGCCCAGCTCGCCGATGCCGACGGCAGAGTCGTGGCGCAGGCACTGCAGGCGCTGCAACGCATCGTCGCCGCCGCCGATACGGGGCTGCGCGCCCGGGCGCTCGGCCTGCTGGCGCACGAGGACCCCGCCGTGCGCGCCACCGCCGCGCAGCTGCTGGGGCGTCAGCCCGACGTCGCCGACGTCGACGGCCTGGTGGCGGCGTATCGCCGCGCCGAGTCCGATCCGTTCAACGACGCGCGCCTCGCGGCGCTCGCTGCCCTCGGCGCGATCGCCGGATCGTCGCCGACCGGGCGGCTGCGGGTGGCGTCGAGTTTCGTCGCCGCGGTCCCGCGTCCCGACGATTATCTGGTCCGGCGGCTCGCCGCCGGCACCCTCCCCGATGCGCGCGACGCCTGGGGACCCGCGACCCCCATCGCCACCGGCCGGACGGTGGCGGACTACCGCGACGTCGCGCGCCGCTGGCTCGCTCCCGCACTGCTGGGGCAGCCGAATCCGCGCGTGATCCTCGAGACCGACCGCGGGGCGCTCGAGATCGAGCTCCTGGTGGCGGAAGCGCCGCTGACGGTCGCCGCCTTCCTCGGGCTCGTGGAGCGGCGCTTCTTCGACGGCACGCGCTGGCATCGCGTCGTCCCGAACTTCGTCGTGCAGGACGGCGATCCCCGCGGCGACGGCTGGGGTGGCCCGGGGTTCGTGCTCCGTGACGAGATCAACCCGACGCGGTATGAAACGGGCGCGGTCGGGATGGCGCTCTCAGGACCGGATACCGGCGGGAGTCAGTATTTTATCACGCACTCGGCCCAGCCCCATCTCGACGGGATCTACACGATCTTCGGCCGCGTGGCGGGGGGCGGCAGCACGTTGGGTGACATCGGCCTGGGCGATCGCATTCGGAGCATTCATCGATGAATCGGGCGTTGGCCTGCCTCCTCATTCTCACGCTGGCGGGCGCGGCATCGGCGGCCGCGCAGTTCGGCTCCTTCGGTCAGAACAAGATCCACTACCGCCGTTTCGATTGGCGCGTGCTGCGGGGCGAGCACGTGGACCTCTACTACTATCCGGAAGAAGAAGAGCTGGGCCGGGTGGCGCTGGCCTATGCCGAGGAGAGCTATGACGAGCTCGAGCGCCGCTTCAACCATGCCGTCACACGCCGGATTCCGCTGATCGTCTACGCCTCGCATACCGATTTTGAACAGACCAACATTCTGCCGTTCATCCCGCCCGAAGGGTTACTCGGCGTGACGGAGTTCTTGAAGCGCCGCGTCGCGATGCCGTTCCGGGGCAGCTACGGCGAGTTCCGGCACACGTTGCGCCACGAGCTGGTCCACGTCTTTCAGCTGAGCCTGGCCGCCGAGGTGTTTTCCCGCAACCCCCGGATCCGGCAGGCGGGCGTCCCCCTGTGGTGGACCGAGGGGCTGGCCGAGTACTTCTCCGCCGGCGAAGACAGCCGGGACGTGATGGTGCTGCGGGACATGACCGTCGCCGGGCGGCTGCCGCGTCTGCGCGACCTCACCTATGTCTACGGCGGCATCGTCTATCCCGTCGGCGGCAGCATTCACCGCTTCCTCGCGGAGCGCTACGGCGAGTGGCGCGTCCTCCAGGTGTACGGCGATCTCTGGAAGTACGGCACGTTCGAGGAGGCCGTCGCCGGCGTGTACGGGCGCCCGCTCGACCAGCTGTCCGAGGAGTGGCAGTACTGGATGCGGCAGCGCTACTACCCCGCGGTGACCACGCAGCAGCCGCTCGCGCTCACCGCGCGCCGCCTGACCCAGCTGGCCATCAAGCCTGCCGCCTACCGGTTGCCGGGAGACAGCACCGCCGCCTTCCTCTTCTTCTCCCCCTCGAGCGGGTACGCGACGATCTATGCCCAGGAGCTCGACGGGACGCGCAAGCGCGCCGTGGTGGAGGGAGAGCGCACGGAGCAGTTCGAGTCGTTCCACTTTTTCGAGTCCCGGATCGACGTCAACGCGCAGGGCGTCGCGGCGTTCAGCAGCAAGTACGCCGAGCGCGATGCGCTGTTTTTCTGGAACCTCGAGCGCGGCGAGGTCGTCGGGCGCTACCAGTTCCCCGAGCTCGTCTCCATCCTGTCGCCCGCCTGGGCGCCCGACGCCAAGAGCGTGGTCTTCAGCGGCCTGTCGGTGTCGGGCTATTCGGACTTGTACCGGCTCTGGCTCGAGGATGGGCGGCTCGAGCGGCTCACGTCGGACCGCTACGAAGACGTGGACCCGACGATCGGGCCCGGGGGGCGGACCGTCGTCTTTTCGTCCGACCGGACGCCGTTCGGGCCGACCGCGTCGCGCAATCTCTTTGCGCTCGACCTGGCGACCGGGGCGATCCGCTATCTCACCTACGGGGACTGGCGGGACGAAAACCCGCGCTGGGCGTGGGACACGACGACGGGGGAGGGCGGGGGCCGCATCTACTTCACGAGCGACCGCGACGGCACGTCCCAGATCTATTCGGTCGATTCGCTGGGGAGCGGCCGGCGTGAGACCAATACGCTGAACGGCGCCTTCGATCCGCAGTGGGTGCCGGGCCACGGCCTGCTGTTCGGGGGATTCGCCGACCTGAGCTTCGGCATCTATTCCGCGGCGCCGCTCGCGGACACCACGGGCGGCGACGCGTTCGTCCTGGCGTCCGCCGAGAGTCTGCCGCCGCCCTCGTGGTTGTGGGGTGAGCTGTCCCACCCGCAGTACGCCCGCGCCGACGCCGTGCCGTACGAAAAGAAGTTTTCGCTCGACTTCGCCACGGGCGACGCGGTCGTCGCGCCCGGACTCGGGGCCGCGCAGGGCGCGGTCTTCCTCTTCAGTGACTTGCTGTCCGATCACATGCTGTTCGTGGCGTTGTCCTCCTTCCAGGGCAGCGGCTTCGGCAATCTGATCGACAATGTCAACGGCACGGCGTTCTATCTGAACCAGTCCCGGCGCGTCAATTGGGGCGTCGGTGCGTTTCGCCAGCGCGGGCTCTTCTACGAGGGTGACTTCAACACGCTCTTCCAGGAGACCTCGTACGGCGCGTTCGCGCAGGTGCGGTATCCCTTCACCCGGTTCCGGCGGCTGGTGGGGGAGTATCGCATCGAGCGGTCCGACCGCTTCGACCTCTTTTCCGAGGATGTCGACGAGCCGCGCCGGCTCGGCTGGCTGGCGTCCAATTATCTCAGCTACGTAAAGGACAACACGCTGTGGCTCGCCACCGGCCCCATCGACGGCGAGCGCTACAACCTCACGACGGGCCTCGTGAACGACCTGAGTCACGGCCGGTTCGATTCCTGGCTCGTGTCGGCAGACCTCCGGAAGTACGTCCGCACCGCGACGCAAAGTGCGTTCGCCTTCCGGCTGCAGGGCTATGCGTCGGGCGGTGAGCGGCCGCGCCGCGTGAACATCGGCGGGTCGTGGGGCCTGCGCGGCTATCCGCGCTATGGCTATGTCGCCGGGACCTACGCCGTGCTGTTCAACGCGGAGTACCGATTCCCGATCACCGACTTCCTCACCATCGGCTTCCCGTTCGGGATCGCACGGTTCCCGGGCGTGCAGGGCGCGTTGTTCGTCGATTACGGTCGCGCATGGTCGGAGGCCTCGACCGACCGCGGCCTGCTCGGATCGAGCGGACTCGGCCTGCGCATGCCCATCGGCCCGCCGCTCGTGCTGCGTCTCGATCTCGGCTACCGCTTCGGCTCCGGCAATCGCGACGCCTACTCGCTGCCGCCCAGCAGCCGCGGATCGCGATTCGTCGACTTCTTCTTTGGCTTCAACTATTGAGGCGGCAAGCGTTTTTGCTTGACCGCCTGCGCGCGCGTTCCTACATTGCCGCCTGTGCGCTGCTGGCGGCATGCCCGAAGCCGCTGCCGCCGCTCGTTCCGGATCCCCTCGCCCCCGCGGATCGAGACAGCGCCGTCGCTTGGACTCGCACGCGGCTGCCATCGCAGACGGTGGTGATCCGGTTTCGTTGGCGCTACGAAGACGAACGGGGACGGCATGCGGGACGTGGGACGGCGCGCATCGCGCCGCCGGATTCGCTGCGCTTCGACTTCGCCGGCCCGCTCGGGTTGGGAAGCGGCGCGGCCGTCCTGATCGGCGATCGCGTCGCATGGGCCGATCCCGAGGCGAGTTTCCGCTCGCTCGTGCCCGCCGTCCCGATGTTGTGGGCCGCGCTCGGCATGGTGCTGCCGCCCGCGGAGGATGCCTCGGTCTTCGCCGCCATCGATACCGCCGGCGCCGCGGCCCGCCGCGCCGTGTGGCGGTTTGCCGGTGCAGGAGATACGCTCGATTACGTGGCGACGGCCGGTCCCGCCGACAGCGGGCACGATACGCGCGCCGGCTCGTTGGCGGCGGAGTGGCGCCGCCGTGGGAAGGTCGTGGCGCGCAGTCGCGCGCAGCTCGACCCGCAGGGACGGCCTGCCACCGCCCGCGTCGATTTCCCGGAGGGTTCGGCCCGCTTTGAGCTCACAGTGGTGGCAATCGATACGGCGGTGGTGTTCCCGCCGGCGCTGTGGCGCAGCCGTCGTTAGCGTGGCTCCGCTGCTTCTTGGTGCGTGCCTGTACGGGTTCGCCGGCGGCGTGCTCCCGAACGTCAAGACCGTCGCCATCCTGCCCTTCGAAAACGACACGCCCGAGCCCGCGCTGACGCAGGAAGTCAGCGAAGCGGTCCGCGAAGCGCTGGAAGGGCGGCTCGGCCTGCGCGTCGCCGCCGAGGCGGGGGCGGACGCGATCGTCCGCGGCCGCGTGGTCCGTTACGAGCCCGATCTGCCCGTGGCGATTCTCCCCG